>CALDFO010000228.1 GCA_937942205.1 uncultured Alphaproteobacteria bacterium | reverse complement strand
GGGCCGTCAGCGGTGTTTCGACAAAGCCCGCCACCAGCGGCAGCAGCAGCACGGCAATGCCCGCCAGTCCCAGCGACGCCTTGCGGACCGCATCCAGATCCAGCGCCGGACGGTCGGCCATGATCCAGTGCACCCGCTGGGAGAGGTCGGCGCCGGTCACACCGGCGGCGCAGGCCAGCGGCGATTGGAGATAGAACTTGCAGACCTTGAGGATGCCGTTGGCATAAACCTCCGGATCGTGGCCCCGCGCCACCACGCTTTCGTCGCAGGCGCGCTCGCGCTCGGCGATCAGGCGCGCCCCGATCAGCCAGACCGGCGGATAGAACCAGAACAGGGTTTCCACCGCCATGTGGACGGCCGCCGTCAGATTGTCCCGGCGGCGATGGTGGGACAGTTCATGGGCCAGGATGGAGTCGCGCTCGCTGGGTGACAGCCGGTCCAACAGGCCGCGCGGCAGCACGATCACCGGTTTCCAGATGCCGACCAGTCCCGGCTCCTGCTGGCTGTCGGAACTCACCACCGTCACGGGAGTGTTCAGGCCCATGTCGGAGGCCGCGGCCAGCAGACGGCGCAGGCGCAGCCAGTGCCGCAGCCGCACCGCCAGCAGAATGGAGAAGCCCAGGCCCCATACCGCCAGCCCGGCCAGGACCAGGTTGATCCCCTGCTCCACCGGCAGGGGCCCCGGCAGCACACCGGGCAGCATGTCCGGAGTGGAAAAGGGCGCCGCCGCCGGGCGCATCGCCAGCAAGCTGGGCGCGGCGGGCGCCGGCGCGGGCGACAGCCGCGACAGCCATTCGCCCAGCGCCACCAGCACCGAAAAAGGCAGCAGGAACTTCACCGAGGCCGCGAACCACAGCCAGAAGCGCACCCGCGCCGCATGGCGCCGCAGCAGCAGCGCCACCAGCCCGGCCGCCACCGCGAACAGGGTGGACTGCCACAGATGATCGAGCAGCGCGGTCATCCGGATTTCTTCCGGGACAGGTCGCGCAGCAGCTTTTCGGCGTCGGCGACATCCTTGGGGGTCAGGTTGCCCGCCTCGATCAGCTGCGCCATCACCGGCTGCATCCGTCCGCCGAACAGGCTGAGGAACTCGTCCACCAGGCGGCGCTGGGCGGCGTCGCGGCTGATCAGCGGCTCGAAGATATGGGCGTTGCCGACCTTGCGG
>CALDFO010000227.1 GCA_937942205.1 uncultured Alphaproteobacteria bacterium | reverse complement strand
CTTCAGCTTGCCCGTTCCAGCATCCGCGCGACCTCGCCGCTGCGCCCGGCCTGTTCGCGGTTCAGGGCGTTGACGGCATAGAACAGCGCCGTCATCGCCATCGCCCCCAGCACCACCAGCACCGGACGCTGGGCGGCGAAACCCGCCTGCACCAATCCGGCATACAGCGCCGCCAGCGGCGCCAGGCACCAGAGCCAGCAGAGGAAATGCCGCAACTGCCGCCAGCGCAGCAGTTCGGCGCGGTACAGCGCCCGCAGCGACACCGGATCGCAGTCCCGCGGCAGGGCGCGCGCGCCACCGTCCCGCCACAGATACAGCGCCGAGACCACCGCCAGCGCCGCCAGCGCCGCCAGCGCCGGGCTTTCCGGCAGATCAGGGATATGCAGCAGCAGCCCGCCCGCCGCCGCCAGCAGCGCCAGCGCTTCCAGGCGCGCGATCCGGCGGGTGCGCGCCGCGAAGCGGCGATAATGCCGCCGCAAGGCGCGCGCCGAGGGCGGACGCGCCAGGCCGCCCGCGCCGCCCGTCAGGGCGATGCGGAACACCGCCAACAGCGGAAACACGAAGGGCGCGGCGAAACTGACCTGCAGCCAGAGGGCGCTGTCCGCGCCCGGCTCCGCCATGCCACCCACCAGCAGGTGACAGGCCAGCAGCATGACAAAGGCCGCCGCCAGCGATTCCGGGACCGCCCGGCGCGGCGCGGGCCGCGCCACCGGCAGCCAGGCATCCAGCACCGCCTGGATCAGCAACAGCGCCAGGACCGGGCCCAGCGCCCGCGCCGCGCCGCCGCCCAGGCAGAAGAACAGCAGGAATCCCTGCAATCCCAGCACCGCGCCGTTCAGGTTGCGCCGCGCCTGGCTGGCGATGACGAACGGCAAAGTGCGTGCGGCGTCCGCCACATACTGGCGCGGCGATCGATAGGTTTCGTGCAGATCGCCCAGCACCACTTCGCGCGCGGCGGGCGGCGTCAGCCAGCCGACCAGCTTTTCCAGCCGCCGGGGCGGGGTCAGCGCGACGGTTTCCATGCCAGCCCGCCCTCGGCGATGGTCTCATACAGGCGGCGCGCCGCCGTGGCGGCCTCGCGCAGCGCCCGTTCGCCGCTTTTCTCCAGCCGGTAGTGGCGGCGCGAACGGCCGCCGCGTTCCGGCGTCGGCTCCGACATCCAGGAGGCGATCAGCCGCTTGTCCTCCAGCCGGTCCAGGGTGGCATAGACCGCGCCGCGCGCCACTTTCTTGGGCCGGGACAACTCCTCCACCTTGGCATGGATGGGCACGCCATAGGCGTTGCCGTCCAGCGCCAGGATCGCGGTGAGGACAAGCTGCTCGAACTGGCCGAGGAAAACAGGATCCGCCATTAGACCTACAAGGTAGGCGCCGCAGCGGCGGCGGTCAACTAAAGCGGTCGCACCGTCAGCCGCGCCCCGCCCACGCGCACCACCGCGACGCGGGTGCCGGGCGCAAGCACACCGTCGCCCTCCACCTCCGCCGCCCAGTCCTTGCCGTCCACCAGCACGCGGCCGTTGCCGCTGGCGAAATCGCCCGCCGTGACGCCTTCGCTGCCCGCCAGCCGGGCGCGGGTATCATTGATGTCGTCGCCTTCCGCCTGTACGCGGGGAAACAGCCGCCGCCCGCCCAGGGTGGTGACGATGGTCAGCAGCGCGAAGACGACCAGTTGCAGATAGATGTCCAGCGGCCAGCCCCACACCAGCGCGGCGGTCAGCGCCGCCGATCCCGCCGGCCACAACAGCCAGCCGGAATCGGTGGAGACCTCGAAGGTCAGCAGGATCGCGCACACCACCAGCCACAGGGCGAAGGGGTGCAGCAGCAGCCACTCCATCTCAGCCCACCTGCGGCACGGAGCGGCGCGGCTGGGCGGGCGGATTGCCGCCCGGGCGCGGCCCGTCGCCCGCCACCGTCTTGACCAGTTCGCCGATGCCCGCGATGGAGCCGGTCAGGCCCGCCATGTCGGCCGGCACGATTACCGTCTTCTGCTGCGGGCTGCGCGCCAGTTCGGCGAAGGCCTCGACATACTTCTGCGCCACGAAATAGTTGATGGCGTTGACGTCGCCCTGGGCGATGGCTTCCGACACCAGCGCGGTGGCCTTGGCTTCGGCCTGGGCCTCGCGTTCGCGCGCCTCGGCGTCGCGGAAGGCGGCCTCGCGGCGGCCCTCGGCCTGCAGGATGGCGGCCTGCTTGGCGCCCTCGGCGCGGGTGATGGCGGCCTGCTTTTCGCCGTCGGCTTCCAGCAGCACGGCGCGGCGCTCGCGCTCGGCCTTCATCTGGCGCGCCATCGCATTGGTGATGTCGGGCGGCGGCACCAGATCCTTGATCTCGATGCGCGTCACCTTCACGCCCCAGGGATTGGTGGCATGGTCGATGGTGGAGAGCAGACGCGTATTGATGGCGTCGCGCTGGGACAGCACCTCGTCCAGGTCCATCGAGCCGACCACGGTACGCAGGTTGGTCTGGGACAGCTGGGTGATGGCGAAATGCAGATTGTCCACCCGATAGGCGGCCTGGGCGGCGTCCATCACCTGGATGAAGACGATGCCGTCCACCCGCACCGAGACGTTGTCCTTGGTGATGACGTCCTGCTGGGGCACATCCATCACCTGTTCCATCATGTTCATCTTGCGGCCGACGCCTTCGACAAAAGGCGTCAGGAAGGCCAGGCCGGGCTTGAGGGTGCGGGTATAGCGGCCCAGACGTTCCACCGTATATTCGCGGCCCTGGGGCACGATCTTGATCGCGTTGAACAGAATGATCGCGGCCAGCGCAACCAGGACCAGAGCCACAATATCCATCAAAATCCCCGCATATATCGGCGGCGATCCTACCGCGCGGCGGGAACTCTTGCTACCCCGTCCGCGTCACACTAACCGCCGTCCGCCCGTGACAGTTCTGCAATGCGGGCATCCTGGGCGCTGGTGACGATGATATTGCGGGGCTGGTCGTAGCCGACGGCTGCCGCCGACACCACCACAAGCGGGCCGCCATTGCCGGAGCGGATACTGAGAGCGGACGGTTTGCCGTCCTGATCGGCCTGCACCCGCACCACCCGGCCAATCACGCGGCCATGCTGGTCATAGACCGGCGCCCGGACGATCGCCGCCGGAGCGTGGGAGAAGCTGTTGAGCGCGACCGGCGCGAAATCCGGTCCTGCCTCTTGGGCTTGGGCTAAAGCGGGACAGGTTGCGACGGCGGCAACCAGCAAACATCTGCGCAAAGACATGCGGGAACCTCCTGGAAGGTCACCCATGGAAAACGTGGCAGCAGGCTTTCGGATGCAAAAATGGCGGCGCGGGGTGTCCGCGCCGCCATTCCTGTCACAACCGGGGGAACCGGCCGGAAGGCGTCGAAATAGATCAGAACGGATCGGTGCGGTTGGAGAACTTGCGCCCCACATCCGCCGCGTCGGTGTCGCCGCCGGTGCAGATCATGGTGCCGTCCTTGATCTGATTGACGACATAATTGTCGCTCTTGGGATCGGCGCTGCAGGCATTGAGGAACTTGATGTTCGCCGCCTTGGTCGCCGCCAGCACGCGGGCGCGCACCTGCTGCATGGCGCCGCTGTAATGGCTGGCGTCATAGGTGCCGGGGCGGCCCATCATGAAGAAGCTGTGGTCGCCCGGACCCCATTCGGCGAAGGAGATGCCCGGCACGCGGACCAGCGTTTCCACATTGGCGTCGGCGCGCGGATTCTCGATCTTCAGGCCGAACAGTAGTTCGCCATCGGGATTGAGCGGCCACGGTTCGGCGATCCGCAGATATTCCTGCGCGCTGACGCCCCACATGCGCGAGGCATAGCCCTGGCTGCCGTTGCCGCGCGTACCCTGGGCCAGGCCCGAAACGAGCGGCGCGAAGGGATAGCGCGAGGCTTCGATCATCAGGCGAACAGCTTCCGGCGACTCGGCATTGCACAGCAGGATGCCGTGCACGCCCGCCGCCAGGGTCTGCTGGATCATCCAGGCATTGGCGCGCACCGCGTCATTGGTGCCCGAAATCGGCAGGGTGACGATCACCGCCGGGGTCTTGTGGCCGGTGCGGGTGGGACCGGCTTCCACCAGGCCGCGCATGAACTCCTGCAATTCCTTGAAGTCGAGCGGGCCGTGTTCCATTTCATAGGTGATGTAGTCGGCCTTGGTCGCCGCCATCTCCTTGCCCTTCTCATAGCCGCCGCCGCTGATCTGGGCGTAATAGACCGGCTGGCCCTTCAGCCACATGTCGATGATGCGGTTGACATGCTTGCCGGTGCGGGTGGTCTTGGTGGGCATCGTGGGCTGGGCGTTGGCGGCGGGGGAAGGCGGCGCCACCTGCTGCGCGCTCGCGGGCGCGGCCGCGCCGATCAGGGCGGCGGACATGCCGGCCATCATCAGATGCTTGAATTTCATGGAAGCGTCCCTCTTTCTCTTGAGCGGGACGCATGAATTCACGCCCCTGTTCATGGAAGGATGGCAGGTTGCTATGAAAAGCCGTCAGGGGAAACCCGTATCTTCCATTTTTTTCACGCGGAATTGCGGCATCGCCTCTTTTCACGCGCATCGCGGCGCGCAAGAGTGCGATGCGACATTACATAATGTCCATCACGGGGGAATTTCCGATGAAGCATGTTGCACCTGCGTTGATCGCCGCGCTCTGCATGATGACGATTTCCGCGCGCGCCGATGAAGGCATGTGGACCTTCGACAATTTTCCCGCCGCCGCCGTGAAACAGACATATGGCGTGGCCATCGGCCAGCCCTGGCTGGACCGCGCGCGCGGCGCGGCGGTGCGGCTGTCCTCGGGATGCAGCGCCTCCATCGTCACCCGCGACGGGCTGGTGCTGACCAACCATCACTGCGTGCGCAGCTGCGCGCAGAGCCTGTCCACACCCCAGCGCGACTATGTGAAGGATGGCTTCTCCGCCGCCACCCGCGGCGAGGAACGCCTGTGCTCCGGAATGCAGGCCGAGGTGCTGGACAGCATCGCCGACGTCACGGCCCGGGTGACCGCCGCCGGCAGCGGCAAGGATGGGCAGGACTTCGTCAAGGCGCGCGACGCGGCCATCGCCGCGATCGAAAAGGAACATTGCACCGGCCGCGAGACGCAGTATCGCTGCCAGGTGATCTCGCTCTATCAGGGCGGCCAGTACCGGCTCTACACTTACCGCAAATATGCCGATGTGCGGCTGGCCTTCGCGCCGGAACTCCAGCAGGCCTTCTTCGGCGGCGATCCCGACAATTTCAACTTCCCCCGCTACGACCTGGATTTCGCCTTCGTCCGTCTCTACGAGGACGGCAAACCGGTGGCCACGCCCGCGCATCTGAACTGGCGCAGCGGCCCGCCCAAGGCGGGCGAGCCGGTCTTCGTCGTCGGCAATCCCGGCGCCACCCAGCGGCTGCTGACCGCCGCCCAGCTTGAAACGCTGCGCGATCTGGCCATTCCCAACACGCTGGTGCTGTTCTCGGAACTGCGCGGACGGCTGATCCGCTATGCCGAAGAAGGCCCCGAACAGGCCCGCATCGCCGATCATCTGCTGTTCGGCATCGAAAACAGCTTCAAGGTCTATAGCGGCCAGCAGAAGGCGCTGGTGGACCCCGCCCTGATCGCCGCCAAGCGCCAGGCCGAAGCCGAGCTTCAGGCGCAAGTGAAGGCGCGGCCCGAACTGGCGGCGCAAATCGGCGATCCCTGGGGCGAGATCGCACAGGCGCAGGCCGCCCGCCGCGCGCTCTACATGCCCTATTCCTTCATGGAATTGCGCGGCGGCTTCGGCTCGGACCTGTTCTCCTATGCCCGGCGGCTGGTGCGCGCCGCCGCCGAGCGCGAAAAGCCCGATGGCCAGCGGCTGCCCGAATATAGCGACAGCCGCCTGCCGCTGGTGCAGAAGCAGGTGCTGGATGCCGAGCCGGTCTATCCCGAACTGGAAAAACTGGCTTTGTCCTTCTGGCTGTCCAAGCTGCGCGAATATCTGACCGCCGACGATCCGGGCACCCGCATTTTCCTGGGCAAGGATTCGCCCGAAGCCCTGGCGGCGCGGCTGGCCGGCTCCCGGCTGGGCGACGCGGCGCTCCGCAAGCAACTCTGGGACGGCGGCATGGCGGCGATCCGCGCCAGCGACGATCCGATGATCCGCTATGTGCTGGCGACCGACGCCGCCAGCCGCGCGGCGCGCAACGACTATGAGAACCGCGTCACCGGCCCCACCGACCGCGCCGCCGAGCGGATCGCCCGCGCCCGCTTCGCCATCCTGGGCGCCAGTACCTATCCCGACGCCACCTTCTCGCTGCGGATCAGCTATGGCGCGGTCAAGGGCTGGACCGACCATGGCAAGACCACCGGACCCTTCACCACCTGGAAGGGCCTGTGGGAGCGCGCCACCGGCCAGCCGCCCTACGATCTGGCGCCGCGCTGGGTCAACGCCCGGGACAAGGTCAATCCCGGCACCGTGTTCAACTTCGTCAGCGACAATGACATCATCGGCGGCAATTCCGGCTCGCCCATCATCGACGCCAACGGCGCGGTGATCGGCGCGGTCTTCGACGGCAATATCCAGAGCCTGGGCGGGGCCTTCGGCTTTGACGGCCGCGTCAACCGCGCCGTCTCGGTCGCCACCAGCGCCATCACCGAGGCGCTGGAGAAGGTCTATGGCAACACGGCGCTGACGGCGGAGCTAAAGGGACGCTGAACTCCTTTCCTCCCCCCTCGCGGGGGAGGTGGCTTGCCGCGCAGCGGCAAGACGGAGGGGGCTTAACCTCTCTTCGCCCGAAGCCGGTCCGCGACAAAGATTCCGGCGAAGATCACGATCAGCGCCGCCGGGATATAGGCCGCGACCTGGAAGGAGGCCGCCGCCGCATCGGTCAGGATGGTGCGCAGCTGATCGCCTTGCGCCGCCGCCAGCACCGCCGGGTCGCCGCCCGCCGCCGCCAGCCGCGCCTTGTCATAGACCGCGCCCAGATACGGCAGCACCACATAGGTGGAGGCCGCGCCCGCCGCCCCCATCAGGCCGAACACCATGGTGCCGCTGCGCGGATAGCGTTCGGCCACCGTCGCCAGCATGGTGGGCCAGAAATAACAGACGCCGAAACCCCAGGCGGTGGCGGCCAGCAGCGCACTAGCCGGATCGCGCGCCGCGCCCAGCGCCATCAGGCCGATGGTGGCGAACACCGCCGAAAAGATCAGCAGCCCCACATTCGACAGCCGCTTGACCAGCGGCCCCGCGAAATGACGCATCACGAACATCAACCCGCTGACATAGGCGAGCAGCCAGATGCCGCGCATCCCCACGATCTCGCTCAGCGCCACATCCACCCATTGGCCCGGCGCGAATTCGGTGGCGGCGGTGAACATCATCAGGATCACCCACAGGAAGATGGTGGGCTGCTGCAAGGTGGCCCGGATCATCTCGCCCGGCGTCACCGGCGCATCGGTCGAAAGGCTCACATCGGGCAGCTTTTCCACCGTGGAGAGCCAGCCGAACACCAGGCACAGCACGCCCAGCGGCGCCAGCGTCCAGCGCCAGTCCAGCACCAATCCATCATTGGCCAGGCCGATCAGCGCGCCAGCCACCACGCCTGCCGGATACCAGGCATGGAGGATGGACAGGCGGCTGACCCGGTCCTGCGGATACAGCGCGCTGGTCAGGGGATTGATGACGGTCTCCACCAGACCCCAGCCCAGGCCCTGGATCCCCATGCCCAGCAGCAGCGCGGTATAGGGCGACACGCCCAGCACCCCCGCCCCCGCCACCACGGCGAACCCCAGCAGCATCAGCACGGCGGCGGCGGCCAGCGCCCGGCCGAAACCGATCCGCGCCAGCACGGCGCTGACCAGAAGCAGGGTGATGGCGAAACCG
>CALDFO010000226.1 GCA_937942205.1 uncultured Alphaproteobacteria bacterium | reverse complement strand
GGCCGGGCGGTGCGCGAGGCCCTGTTCGCGGCGCTGGCCGCGCAGTCCTGCCGTCCCGCCGAGCCGGGCGAGTTCAGCCGCCGGGCGGTGGAGAATGGCAGGCTGGACCTGACCCGGGCCGAGGCCATTGCCGACCTGGTGGAGGCCGAAACTCCGGCCCAGCTGGCCCAGGCCCTGCGCCAGCATGACGGGGCGCTGGCCGATCTGTACGAGGGCTGGCGCGCCCGCCTGATCGCGGCGCTGGGCCGGGCCGAGGCGGCGATCGACTTTTCCGATGACGGGGTGGGCGA
Source organism: uncultured Alphaproteobacteria bacterium (assembly GCA_937942205.1). Lineage (GTDB taxonomy): Bacteria > Pseudomonadota > Alphaproteobacteria > Micropepsales > Micropepsaceae > Rhizomicrobium. Next base: position 3,930 of record CALDFO010000226.1, on the reverse strand, counting down.
TGCGGAATTCGCCGCCGCCCGGGACGCGGCCTCGGATGTGGCGGGGCAGATCGCCGGGCATCTGGATGACGGCGCGCGGGGCGAGAGTCTGCGCGAGGGCCTGCGCCTGACCATCCTGGGGCCACCCAATGCGGGCAAGTCCTCGCTGCTGAATCTGCTGGCGCGGCGTGACGCCGCCATCGTGTCGGACACGCCCGGCACCACCCGCGACATCATCGAGGTGCGGCTCGATCTGGGCGGCTATCTGGTGCAGGTCGCCGACACCGCCGGGGTGCGCCGGACGGACGATGCCATCGAGGCCGAAGGGATGCGCCGCGCGCTGGCCCATGCTGGAAGCGGCATGACCCTGCTGCTGCTGGACGGCAGCGCCGCCGATCCCCGCGCCGGCTTGCCGGCGGATATGCCTGCGCCCGATCTGGTGGTCTGGAACAAGCGCGATCTGCGCGCGGTGGCCGGAAAGCCCGGTGAAATGGGCATTTCCCTCAAGACCGGCGAAGGGGTTGCCGACTTGATCCGTACACTGACGGAGAAGGTGCGCGCGCGATTGGAGGCGCAAGGCGATGCGCCGCTGCTGACCCGGCCGCGTCATCGCCATGCCCTGACCGAGGCGCTGGCGCATCTGCGCGCGGGGCTGGAGGCGCCCGCCGCCCGGCCCGAACTGCTGGCCGAGGATCTGCGCCTGGCCATGCGCGCCATCGGCCGCATCACCGGCCGGGTGGATGTGGAGGAACTACTGGATTTCGTCTTCCGCGATTTCTGCATCGGGAAGTGAGGGCAATTGCCCACAGGCTTGAGTGGGCGTATTGCACCGCGCATGTACGATGTCATTGTCATTGGCGGCGGCCATGCGGGCTGCGAGGCGGCGGCCGCGTCGGCCCGCTTCGGCGCGCGGACGCTGCTTCTGACCCATGCGGTGGAAACCCTGGGCGAGATGTCCTGCAATCCGGCCATCGGCGGGGTGGGCAAGGGCCATCTGGTGCGCGAGGTGGACGCGCTGGATGGGCTGATGGGCAAGGCCGCCGACGCGGCGGGCATCCAGTTCCGCCTGCTGAACCGGCGCAAGGGCCCGGCGGTGCGCGGCCCCCGCGCCCAGGCCGACCGCGCCCTGTACCGCGCGGCGATGCAGGCGCTGCTGCGCCAGACGCCCAACCTGGATATCCGCGCCGCGAGCGCAGAAGACCTTGTATTCAAAGACAAAATCCTCTGCGGGGTGCGGCTGGCCGACGGCAGCGAGATCGCCGCGGCCAGGGTGGTGCTGACCACCGGCACTTTCCTCAATGGCCTGATTCATATCGGCGAGACCCAGATTCCCGCCGGGCGGATGAAGGCTTCGGCCTCAAGTAGCGAAGCGGTAGGCCATCAAATAAGCGAGGGAATTGAGGCCCCCTCCATCGGCCTGTCGCGGACCCTGTATGGCCTGGGCCTGCGGATGGGCCGCCTCAAGACCGGCACCCCGCCCCGGCTGGATGGCCGTACCATCGACTGGGCGGCGCTGGAGATGCAGCAGGGCGATGACCCGCCCACGCCCTTCTCCTTCTTGACCCGGGCGATCACCACGCCCCAGATCGCCTGCGGCGTCACCCGCACCACCCTGGCCACTCACGAAATCATCCGGGCCAATCTGCACCGCGCCCCGATGTATTCCGGCCAGATCGCCTCCACCGGTCCGCGCTATTGTCCCTCCATCGAGGACAAGGTCAGCCGCTTCGCCGACCGCGAGTCGCACCAGATTTTCCTGGAACCGGAAGGACTTAACGACTACACCGTCTATCCCAACGGGATTTCCACCTCCCTGCCCCAGGACGTCCAGCTGGCCCTGCTGGCGACCATTCCGGGCCTGGAAAAGGCCGGAGTCCTGCGCCCCGGCTATGCCATCGAATATGACTATGTGGACCCGCGTGAACTGACGCCCGCGCTGGAGGTCAAGGCGGTGCCCGGCCTGTATCTGGCGGGACAGATCAACGGCCCCACCGGCTCCGAAGAAGCCGCCGCCCAGGGGCTGATGGCGGGCTGGAATGCCGCCCGGACCGCCAGCGGCGCCGCGCCGGTCATTCTGGACCGGGCCCAGGCCTATATCGGGGTTCTGATCGACGATCTGGTGACCAAAGGGGTTTCCGAGCCCTATCGCATGTTCACCAGCCGGGCCGAATACCGCCTGACCCTGCGGGCCGACAATGCCGACCAGCGCCTGACGGCGCTTGGACAGGCAGACGGCCTGGTGGGCCGGGAACGGGCCGAAATGTTTCACGTGAAACAGGACCGGCTGAATGTTTCACGTGAAACATTGGGTTCCCTCTCCCTCACCCCCAATCAAGCCGCACGGCATGGCCTGACCATCCGGTTGGATGGGGTGCGGCGCAGCGCTCTGGAACTCCTGAGTCTGACGGAATTCCCGCTTCTGGCCCGGATCTGGCCGGAACTGGCCTCCCTGGAACCGGATATTGTGGAACAGCTGGAAATCGACGCCCAGTATGCCGGGTATCTGGACCGTCAGGACGCCGACATCATCGCGTTCCGCCGGGACGAGAACCGCATCCTGCCGGCCGGGCTGGATTATGGCGCGGTGGCCGGCTTGTCCAATGAGGTCCGGACCAAGCTGGAGCGTATCCGCCCGGCGACCCTGGGCCAGGCTGCCCGGATCGAAGGGGTGACGGCGGCGGCTCTGACCTTGATCCTGGCCCATGTGAAGGGCGCCCAGAAACCTGCCCAGACATCAGCAACGGCCCATGCCTGAGGCCGGAAATTCCTTTGGGCCCGCGGAGTTCGCCGCCCGGACGCATGTTTCACGTGAAACATTGGCGCGGCTGGAAGCCTATGCCGATATCCTGACCGACTGGAATGCCCGCCACAATCTGGTGGCCCGCAGCACCCTGCCCGACCTGTGGCGGCGGCATATGTGGGACAGCGCCCAGCTGGCCGCCCTCGTCCCGGAAACGGCCCGCAACATGGCCGATCTGGGCTCCGGCGCGGGCTTTCCGGGATTGGTGCTGGCGGCCCTGCTCCGGGACCGGGTGGCCGTCACCCTGCACGAGGCCACCGCCAAGAAGTGCGCCTTCCTGGCGGCGGCGGCCGAACGCATGGGTTTGGCCGTCACCATCCGCAATACCCGGATGGAAGACCTGCCCGCCCAGCCCTTCGATGTGGTGACGGCGCGGGCCTGTGCCCCCCTGCCCCTGCTGCTGGATTACGCCCAGCGTTTCACGGGACCGAACAGTGTTTGCTTGTTCCTGAAAGGTCAAAATGTGGGGTCTGAATTGACCGAAGCCGCTAAATATTGGAAAATGGAGATTGCACAGACTCCAAGCGCGACAGACCCGTCGGGTGCTATAGTGACCGTGAAAAAGCTGGGTTCCCGTCATGTCGCCTCCCCAAAATCCGCCCCCAAAACCCCGCGTGCTGGTCGTCGCCAACCAGAAGGGCGGCGTCGGTAAGACCACCACCGCCATCAATCTGGGCACGGCGCTGGCGGCGGTGGGCGAGCCCACCTTGGTCATCGACATCGACCCGCAGGGCAACGCCTCCACCGGACTGGGAATCCACCGCCAGGACCGGGGCCTCACCACCTATGAAGTGCTGACCGGCCAGGCCCGGCTGGCCGAAGCCATCGTGCCCACCCGCATTCCCGGCCTGTCGCTGGTGCCCGCCACGGTGGACCTGTCGGGCGCCGAGTTGGAACTGGCCGACATGCCCCGGCGCAACTTCATCCTCAAGGACGCGCTGGCGGAATATTCCGCATACGGACAAAATACCTTCTCCTACATTCTGATCGACTGCCCCCCGTCCCTCACCTTGCTGACGCTGAACGCGATGGCGGCGGCGGACGCGGTGCTGGTGCCGCTGCAATGCGAGTTCTTCGCGCTGGAGGGCCTGTCGCAACTGATGAAGACCATCGAACTGGTGCGGGACAAGTTGAATCCGGGCCTGGAGATG
>CALDFO010000225.1 GCA_937942205.1 uncultured Alphaproteobacteria bacterium | reverse complement strand
CGACCAGTCCATTTACGACGCTCTGGTCCGCATGGCGCAGGATTCCTCCATGCGCGCCCCGCTCATCGACGGGCAGGGCAATTTCGGCTCGGTGGCCGGCGATCCGCCCGCCGCCATGCGCTACACCGAAGTGCGGCGCGCCCGGCTCGCCCATGCCCTGACCGAGGATATCGACAAGGAAACGGTCGAGTTCCGCGACAATTACGACGGCACCGAAAAGGAGCCGTCGGTCCTGCCGTCGCGCTTTCCCAACCTTCTGGTCAACGGCTCGGCCGGCATCGCCGTCGGCATGGCGACCAACATCCCGCCGCACAATCTCGGCGAGGTGATCGACGCCTGCCTGGCCTATATCGCCGACCCCGCCATCAGCCTGGACGCCCTGACCGAAATCGTGCCGGGGCCGGATTTTCCCACCGGGGCGCTCTTGATCGGCAAGCAGAACGCCCGCGCCGCGCTGGCCCGCGGCCGGGGTTCGGTGCTGATGCGCGCCCGCTGCGCCGTCGAGGAAATCCGCAAGGACCGCGACGCCATCATCGTCACCGAACTGCCCTATCAGGTGAACAAGGCGATGTTGATCGAGCGCATCGCCGAGCTGGTGCGCGACAAGAAGGTCGAGGGCATTTCCGACATCCGCGACGAAAGCGACCGGTCGGGTATGCGGATGGTGATCGAGCTCAAGCGCGACGCCTCCAGCGAGGTGGTGCTGAACCAGCTGTACCGCTTCTCGAACCTGCAGATGAGCTTCGGCGTCAACATGCTGGCGCTGAATGACGGCCGCCCCATGCAGATGAACCTGAAGGAGCTGATCGGCGCCTTTGTGGGATTCCGCGAGGAGGTCGTTACCCGCCGCACCAAGTTCGACCTGGCCAAAGCCCGCGACCGTGGCCATATCCTGGTCGGCCTGGCGGTCGCCGTCGCCAATATCGACGAGGTGATCCGCCTGATCCGGGCCGCGCCCGACGCCGCCGCCGCGCGCGAGCAGTTGATGGCGCGCGACTGGCCCGCCCATGATGTCGGCCCGCTGGTCGCCCTGATCGCCGATCCCCGCCACCGGGTCGAGGACAACGGTACCATCCGCCTGTCGGAAGAGCAGGCCAAGGCCATCCTGGATCTGCGCCTGCAACGCCTGACCGCGCTGGGCCGCGACGAAATCAATGACGAGGCCCGGAAGCTGGGTCTGGCCATCGCCGATTACCTGGACATCCTGTCCAGCCGTGGCCGCGTGCTGGCCATCATCACCGGCGAACTGACCGGCATCCGGGACGAGTTCGCCACCCCGCGCCGGACCGAGCTGATCGACGCCGATGTCGAATTGGAAGACGAGGCGCTGATCGAGCGCGAGGACGTCGCCGTCACCGTCACCCATGCCGGTTACATCAAGCGCACGCCCATCGCCGAATACCGGGTGCAGGGCCGTGGCGGCAAGGGCCGCTCCGGCATGGCGACGCGGGACGAGGATTTCGTCACCAGCCTGTTCGTCGCCAACACCCATGCCTGGCTGCTGTTCTTCTCCTCCACCGGCATGGCCTACAAGCTCAAGGTCTGGCGCCTGCCCGAGGCCCGCATCGCGGGCAAGGGCAAGGCGATGGTCAACCTGCTGCCGCTATCCGAGGGCGAGCGCATCACCTCCATCCTGGCGCTGCCGGAGAATGAAGACGAGTGGGACAGGCTGAACGTGGTGTTCGCCACCCGGTCGGGCGATGTGCGCCGCAACCAGTTGTCAGACTTCGCCCAGGTCAACAAGAACGGCAAGATCGCCATGAAGCTGGCCGATGGCGACGGCATCATCGGGGTCGCCACCTGCACCGATGCCGACGATTTCCTGCTGACCACGCGCGGCGGCAAGGCGATCCGCTTCCCGGTGTCGGACGTGCGCGTCTTCAAGGGGCGTGACTCCACCGGCGTGCGCGGCATCAAGCTGGGCAAGGACGACGAGGTGGTCAGCCTGTCGCTGCTCTATCATTCCGACGCCAGCAGCGCGGAGGCCCGCACCTATCTCAAGCAGGCCTCGGCCGTGCGCCGGGCCGAAAGCGGCGAAGCGGAAGCCCCCGTGGAGCATGAGGACGATGCCGATGAGGGCGGCGAGGAGGCGACCCTGACGCCGGAACGCTATGCGGCGCTGGGCGCGCGCGAGCAGTTCGTGCTGACCCTGTCGCAGACCGGCTATGGCAAGCGCAGCAGCTCCTATGAATACCGCGTCACCGGGCGCGGCGGTTCGGGCATCGTCGCCATCGGCATGGGCAAGAAGAACAGCGCGGTGATCGCCGCCTTCCCGGTGGAGGACAGCGACGACCTGATGCTGATCTCCGACGGCGGCCAGACCATCCGGGTCGCGGTGTCGGGCATCTCGGTGCAGGGCCGTGCCGCCCAGGGCGTCACCGTCTTCAAGGTGGACGAGGGCGAAAAGGTCGTGTCGGTCGAGCGCATCGCCGATGACGGCGGCGATCCCGCCCCATGACCGCGAAACGCACCGGCCTGTATCCCGGCACCTTCGATCCGCCCACCCTGGGGCATCTGGACATCATCAAGCGCGCCGTGAAGCTGGTCGATCATCTGGTGATCGGCGTGGCCACCAACGCGGCCAAGACGCCCATGTTCACCCTGGACGAGCGGGTGGCGATGGTGCGGGCCGAGGCCGAAAAGGCCGCCGCCGGCCGCGCCGTGATCGAGGTTCGCCCCTTCGACACCCTGCTGGTGAAGTTCGCCGAAAGCGTGGGCGCCAGCGTGATCATCCGCGGCCTGCGCGCGGTGTCGGATTTTGAATATGAATTCCAGATGGTGGCGATGAACCAGCGCCTCAGCGCGGAGATCGAGACCGTCTTCCTGATGGCCGATCCGCGCCACCAGGCGATTTCGTCCCGCCTGGTCAAGGAAATCGCCCTCTTGGGCGGCGACATCGCGCCCTTCACCACCCCCGCCATCGCGGACGCCCTCCTCAAACGCAGCAAGGAAAAAGCATAATGGCCGAGTATCTCATCCTCGATCTCAAGGACGGTCCGGTGAAGATCGAACTGCGCGCCGACCTGGCGCCCAGCCATGTCGAGCGCATCAAGACCCTGGCGGGCCAGGGCTTCTATGACGGGGTGGTGTTCCACCGCGTCATTCCCGGCTTCATGGCCCAGACCGGCGATCCGACCGGCACCGGCAGCGGCGGTTCCGACCTGCCCGACCTCAAGGCCGAATTCTCCAACGAAAAGCACACGCGCGGCACCGTGTCGGCCGCCCGCACCGCCAATCCCAACAGCGCCAACAGCCAGTTCTATATCTGCTTCGACGACGCCCCCTGGCTGGACCGCCAGTACAGCGTCTGGGGCCAGGTGGTCGAAGGCATGGACAATGTGGACAAGATCAAGAAGGGCGGCGAGCACAACAACGGCGCGATCAGCGGCGCGCCCGACAAGATCCTCAAGGCCCGCATCGAAACGGCCTGATCGAAACGGCCTGAACGCCGTTTTCCGGTTCAATCCATCGCCGCCCGCTTGCGCCGCAGGGCGTCGGCATGGCGGCGATACCATGCGACGATGGCCGGCATCTCGGCGGCCAGGCCGCGCCGTGGCGCCCAGCCCAGCGCCGTGATCTTGGCGGCCGTAATGGCATAGCGGCGGTCGTTGAACGGCCGGTCTGCGACGAATTCCACGCTGGCCTCGAAATCCGCGCCCATCAGGGTGCAGATCATCCGCGCCACGGCGCTGTTGCTGTGCTCCTCCGGCGCGGCGACGTTATAGGTTTCGCCAACTATCCCGGCCTGCGCCAGCAGCACCAGCGCCTCGGCGAAATCCGGCGCGGCCAGATAGCGCCGCCGGTTGCTGCCGTCGCCATGCAGGGAAATGCGGCGCCCGTCCAGCAGCGCCATGATGCTGGCGGGGATCAGCTTTTCCGGGAACTGGCGGATGCCGAAGATATTGTTGGCCCGCACCACCACCACCGGCAGACGGAAGGAATGGCGATAGCCGTTGACGATCATTTCCGCCGCCGCCTTGGAGGCGGAATAGGGATTGGTGGGATTCAGCTCGGCGGTTTCGTCATTCTCGCCGGACAGGACCTCGCCATAGACCTCATCGGTGCTGACATGGACGATGCGCGGCACGCCCGCCGCGCGGCAGGCTTCCATGACGGTATGGGTGCCCAGCGCGTTGGTCTGGGTGAAGAGGATGGAGCTGTGGAAGGAGCGGTCCACATGGCTTTCCGCCGCCGCATGGATCACCAGATCGCAGTCCTGGGC
>CALDFO010000224.1 GCA_937942205.1 uncultured Alphaproteobacteria bacterium | reverse complement strand
GGCCCGGCAGACCAGGGATGCTCTGAAAAGAATAGCGTATGGCGCTTGCTGGATAAGCCCTGGCGTCACTTTTCGTTCGCGCCCTCGTCACATCCTTCGGTTTGCACGTTACGCGCCAGGAGGTTGGCGGCCTCTTGGGCCGCAGCGTCCAGCACCTGCCGTTTCACGAATGGACCGCTCAGCAGCACCGCATTATTGTTGTCGGACGAGACACACCGCTGAATTCGCTCGGGCTCGCCCTGCGCGCCATAGATCACGCGCAGCACGCGGGTGCTGCGGCCCGGATGCCATTCCACCCATTCGTGAAAATAGGTTCGTGCGATACGGTTGTCAGCGGGCTCCGGCACCAGGCCTGCCGGGCCGGTCAGCAGCGCATGAAGTTCAAAGGCATTCACGAAGAAGCCGCAGCGCAAGCCTGGAGCGCCTCAATATCCGAAGAAACAATCAGCGCCAGATTGTGGGATATTTTCTCAATGGGCCAATCCCACCAGGCGATTTCTTCCAGGATGGCCACGGTCGCTTCGGGAAAACGCTCTCTGATGCATCTGGCGGGATTGCCGCCATAAATGGTGTAGGCCGGCACATCGCTTGCCACCACGGAACGCGCCGAAATAATGGCGCCGTTGCCGATTTTCACGCCTGGCATGACGACGCTGTCGTATCCAATCCATACATCATGGCCAATGACGGTATCGCCCTTGTAGGGCAAGTCGTCCATGCCGGGCATGACCTTCTCCCACCCATTTCCGAAGATCTGGAACGGATAGGTGGAAATTCCCGACATCTTGTGATTGGCCCCATTCATGACGAATTTGATACCCCGGGCCAATGCACAGAACTTCCCAATCACCAGCCGGTCGCCAATGAAGGGAAAATGATAAAGCACATTGCGCTCGAAGTTTTCCGAACCGTCTGGGTCATCGTAATAGGTGTAATCGCCCACCACGATATGCGGATTGGTGATGATGTTCTTGATGAAGCACACCTGAGGGAATCCGGCCATCGGGTGTATTTCGGAAGGAAGGGGACCGTTCATTGAAAACCCTGTCGCCACGATGCGGCTGTGTGTTCGACACCTGCGGGGCCGCAAGGAACCCGCCCAAAGCGCTTACTTTATGGCACGGGCACCACGTCCCCGCCAGGCGTCCGGGCGCCTGGCGGGGAGATCAATGCATCAGAACGACACCTTGACGCCCACCGTGACGTTGCGCCCCATCAGCGGCGCCGCGTTCTTGATGAACGAGGTGTGGGCGTAGGCCAGCCGGTCAGTCAGGTTGTTGCCCTTCACGTAGAGCTGCCACGGCGTGCCGCCGGCCAGGCGGCTGCTGTAGGCCAGGCCCAGGTTGAGCATGCCGTAGCCGGGCGTGGCGGTCTCGAAGTCGGCCACGCGGTCCTGGCGCGCCACCTGCACCCATTCCACCTGGCCGTCCCAGTC
>CALDFO010000223.1 GCA_937942205.1 uncultured Alphaproteobacteria bacterium | reverse complement strand
GACACCGGGTCGGCGAAGAAATAGGGCGGATCGCTGAACCACAGCGCGCCATCGGGCGCATAGACCAGGTCATTGGGGCTGTTTAGCGCCTTGCCCTCGAACTTGTCGAGGAAGGAGGTGACCTGCATCTTCTGGTCCAGCTTGATGATGCGGTGGCCGGAATGCTGCGCCACCAGCAGGCCGCCATCGGGCGCGGGGATGATGCCGTTGGAGCCACGGAAATAGCGCGAGTCGAAGCTGTCCACCCCGCCGGCGCGGTCCAGCCGCATGGTCAGCTTGCCCTGGGGGGGGATGCTGTAGATCTTGTTGCCGCGCAGATCGCTGAACCACAATTCGCCCCGGTTCCAGGCGGGGCCCTCGGTGAAGACGAACCCGCCCGCCAGCTTCTCGATGCGCGCATTGGGTGCGATCAGCTGATCCAGCGCGGCGTCCATGCGGTTGACGCGCGCGCCCTGCGCCTGCGCGATCCCGGCCTTGGGGGCGGGCAGGGCGGTGGTCGCATGATTCGGCGTCTGGGCCGCAAGCGGAGCGGTCAGCGCCAGGATAGCGGCCCCGCCCAGAAAGCCGATGGTCGTGGCGGCGAAACGCATCTTCATATCTTGGTCTCCTTGAATGGGATGTGCCGCCTCCCGGAAGGCGGCCGCTCAGCCTCCAAAGGGGGATGGGCGAAAGGCGCGCATATTCCCGGAAAATGTCTGGCGGGGCCAGCGGGCCTGCGACAAGTAATCGTTTTCAGATATACAGGTAATCGGCTACGGATGCTGCATCTGCGAAGGCGACTCCTGCCGTGAGGATATCAATGCCCGAAAACACCACCCAGGACATCGATGTCCTGACTATCTGTCAGTTGCTGCGCCCGGCGGAAGAACGCTGGATCGCGGAGCATTACCGCCTGACCCGCGCCGCCAAGGATGCCGTGCCGGACGCCATCGCGGCGCGCGCGCGGGCCTTGATCACCTCGGGCCTGGATGGCGCGCCCGCCTCGCTGATCGCGCGCATGCCCAAGCTGGAGATCATCGCCGTCAACAGCGTGGGCTATGACCTGGTGGACATGCCCGCGGCGCTGGCGCGCGGCATCGCCGTCACCCACACGCCCAATGTGCTGACCGACGATGTCGCCGATCTGGCCATCGCGCTGATGCTGATGACCTCGCGGCGCCTGGCGCAGGCCGATCGTTTCGTGCGCGCGGGACGCTGGCTCACGCAGACGTTTCCGGTCTCCGGCAAGGTGAGCGGCAAGAGGCTTGGCATATTGGGGCTGGGCCGCATCGGGCGCGCCATCGCCCTGCGTGCCGAAGGTTTCGGCATGGAGATTCTCTACACCGACCGTGCGGCGCTGGAATCGCCTTATCGCTTCCTGCCCGATCTCGTCAGCCTGGCGCGGGAGAGCGATTTCCTGATGGTGGCGACCTCGGC
>CALDFO010000222.1 GCA_937942205.1 uncultured Alphaproteobacteria bacterium | reverse complement strand
GCGCAGGGAATCGCCGTTGGCCAGGGGCTTGAAGCGGTCCGGCTCCTCGCCGCCCTCGCCGGTGTTGGAGCGGCCGCCGATGCGGTTCATGGCGATGGCCAGGTTGGTGTGCGCCTCGCGGCTGATCGAGCCGAAGCTCATCGCGCCGGTGGCGAAGCGCTTGACGATCTCGGCGGCGGATTCGACCTGGTCCAGCGGAATGGCGTCTTGCGCGAATTTGAATTCCATCAGGCCGCGCAGGGTGAGCAGGCGCTCGCTCTGCTCGTTGATCTGTTGCGCGAACAGTTGGTACTCGGCCGGATTGTTGCCGCGCACCGCATGTTGCAGGCGGGACACCGAGTCGGGCGTCCAGGCATGGTCCTCACCGCGCAGGCGGAAGGCATAATCGCCGCCCACATCCAGCATGTTGCGATAGATGGGATTGTCGCCATAGGCGTCGCAATGACGGCGCACGCTTTCCTCGGCGATCTCCTTCAGGCCGATGCCTTCCACGGTGGTGGCGGTGCCGGTGAAATATTTCTCGATGAAGTCGCTGGACAGGCCCACCGCGTCGAAAATCTGCGCCCCGCAATATGACTGGTAGGTGGAGATGCCCATCTTGGACATCACCTTGAGGACGCCCTTGCCGATGGCCTTGATGTAGTTCTTCTGCACGGCATAGGGCTTGAGCGGCAGGCCCTGGCGGACGCGAATCTGCTCCAGCGTCTCGAAGGCCAGATAGGGATTGATCGCCTCGGCGCCGTAACCGGCCAGCACGCAGAAGTGATGCACCTCGCGCGCCTCGCCGGTTTCCACCACCAGCCCGGTCTGCATCCGAAGACCGCGACGGACCAGATGGTGATGCACCGCCGCGACGGCCAGCGCCGCGGGAATCGCGACCCGGTCGGGACCGGTGGCGCGGTCCGACAGGATCAGGATATTGTTGTCGGCCAGCACCGCGTCGGTGGCGTTGAGGCAGATGCGCTGCACCGCATTGGACAGGCCCCCGGCGCCCTCGGCGGCGGGCCAGGTGCAATCGATGGTGGCGGTGCGGAAAGCCCCGTCCACCAGCTCGCTGATGGCGCGAATCTTCTCCACATCGGTGTTGGTCAGCACCGGCTGGCTGACTTCCAGCCGCTTGTGCGCGCCCGCATCGCGGCCCAGCAGGTTGGGGCGCGGCCCGATCATCGAAACCAGGCTCATCACCAGTTCCTCGCGGATCGGGTCGATCGGCGGATTGGTGACCTGGGCGAAATTCTGCTTGAAATAGTTGTAGAGTAGCTTGGGCTTCTTCGACAGCACCGCGATAGGGGTGTCGGTGCCCATCGAGCCGATGGGATCGTCGCCCGCGGACGCCATCGGCTCCAGGAAGAACTGGATGTCTTCCTGGGTGTAGCCGAAAGCCTGCTGGGTATCGAGCAGCGTCAGCGGATCGTTTGCCTTGGCGCGGCTTTCTTCCGGCAGGTCGGGCAGGTCTTCCAGCTTGAACTGGGCCTGGCGCAGCCAGTCCTCATAGGGTTCGGCCTCGGAGAATGTCTTCTTGATCTCCTCGTCCTCGACGATGCGGCCTTGCTCGAAATCGATCAGCAGCATCTTGCCCGGCTGCAGGCGCCACTTGCGCTTGATCTTCTCCTCCGGCACCGGGATCACGCCCGATTCCGAAGCCAGGATGAGCAGGTCGTCATCGGTGACGATGTAGCGGGCGGGGCGCAGGCCGTTGCGGTCCAGCGTGGCGCCGATCTGGCGGCCGTCGGTG
>CALDFO010000221.1 GCA_937942205.1 uncultured Alphaproteobacteria bacterium | reverse complement strand
CCCGCCATCCCCAAGGACTATCGCGCGCATGTGATGGACACGATGAGCGGGCGGTTGTGGAAGTTCGTCGAGATCCGTGTGCCGCTGCGCCCCCTGCCGATGACGCCCGATGAAACCCGCCTGGCGCAGCATCTCAGCCAGATGATTTCCGGCAACATGCCGCATCGCGACCTGATCTCGGTCAAGCTCAACCAGCCGCTGTCGGCTTTCCCGGCCAGTCTGGTGCCGCCCCATGCCGGTCCCGACAACGGCACCATCCAGGTCATCGTGCCGGTGGACGAAAAAAGCATGATGAGCGGCATCTTCGTGCGCGCCCCGGCCCCCTGGCCGCTGGAAATCCTGGTCGCCGCGGTGGTGGCGATCCTGGTGGCCAGCGCCGGCACCGCGCTGGTGGCCAGCCGGGTGATGCGGCCGCTGTCGGACCTGACCAACGCCGCCACCGTGGTGGCCGCCGGATCGGGCCCGCCCCATGTCTCCGAACAGGGCCCCGAGGACGTCCGCAACGCCGCCGTCGCCTTCAACGCCATGGCCGCCAAGGTCACCCGCACCATGGAAAGCCAGCGTCATCTGCTGTCGGCGGTCGGCCATGACCTGCGGACCCCGCTGACCGCCATGCGGATCAATCTGGAATTCATCACCGACGATGAATTGCGCGAAGGGTTGCTCCACAACCTGGATGAATTGCAGGAACTGACCGAGCAGGTGCTGTCGGCGGCGCGGGGCGCGGGCGGCGAAACCCGCCGCAATGTGGACCTGGCGGCGCTGGTGGAAAGCCTGTGCACCGACCTGGACGAGATCGGCGAGCCGGTGAGCTGGGCCAGCCATGCCCCCGCCCCCATTTCCTGCCGCCCCAACGAGATCAAGCGCGCCGTCCGCAACCTGGTGGAGAATGCCGTCGCCTATGGCAGCCGGGCGGATGTGACCATCACCGACAATGGCGACGGCTATGATGTGCTGGTGGAGGATGAAGGCCCCGGCATTCCCGACAATGACCGTCTGCGGGTGTTCGAGCCCTTCGTGCGGCTGGAAAGTTCCCGCAACGAGGCCACCGGCGGCACCGGCCTGGGCCTGACCCTGGCCAAGGCCATCGCCGAGGGGCATGGCGGCGCGGTACGGCTGGAGAACCGCCCCGGCGGCGGCCTGCGGGCACGAATGCATCTGCCGCGCAAGGTGATGAACGCCTGACCGGAGGCGTCATGTGTCCAGCGTAACCGCCCTTCCGAATGGCCTTCTGTTTTTTCATGATTTTCAATAAGATATCGCCAATGTCTCACGTAACATTGCAATCGGGCGGCCTGGACGACCCGCTTTACCGGCGTGACTTGTTGCGGCTGGCGGCGGACGCACAGGGCGCCGGCCATCTGCCGGCCCCCGATGGCGTCGCCAGCCGTCACAACCCGGCCTGCGGCGACCGCGTCACCGTGGAACTGGCCGTGTCGGGGGGCCGTATCACCGCCCTGGCCCATCAGACTCAAGCCTGCCTGCTGTGCCAGGGCTCGGCCGCCTTGCTGGCGGCCCAGGCGCCCGGCCTGGACCGCGCGGGGCTGGCGGCGTTGGCCGAGGGTATCCGGGCCATGCTGGGCGGCGGAGCGCCGCCCGCGCCGTCCTATGCCGCCCTGGCGGGCGCTGTCGGCCATGCCGGGCGGCATGTCTGTGTCCTGCTGCCGCTGGAAGCGGCACGGGCCGCCCTAGAGCAAGCCGAAAAAGGCCGCATGGGGTCCCAGGACTAGCCGCTGGCCGTCCACCACGGCCTCGCCCGTGCCGAAGGGCAGCGGACGCAGCGGCTCAGGCGGTGGTCCTGGCAGCGCCATCGCCCGCGCCACGTCCGTCAGATTGAAAGCGCAGACGATGCGCTGATCGCCTTGGGTGCGGACAAAGGCCAAGGGCGCGTCCAGCAGATCCAGACTGCCCGTCCGCAGCGCCGGATAGGCCTTGCGGGCCGCCAGCATGGCGCGGGCATGGCAAAGCGCCGAGCCGGGATCGGCTTGCTGCGCCGCCACGGTCAGGGCGGCATGGTCCGGCCCCAGGGGCAGCCAGGGGGTGCCGCTGGTGAACCCCAGATGGGCCGAGCCGTCCCAGGGCATGGGCGTGCGGCAGCCGTCACGGCCCCGGAACAGCGGATAATACAGATCGCCCACCGGATCGCGCAGTTGGGCGCGGCGCAGCGCCACCTCCGGCAGGCCCAATTCCTCGCCCTGATAAAGCAGCGCCGTGCCGCGCAATGCGAACAACAGCGACAGCAGCGCCTTGGCGTTGGCCGCGCCGAACCGCGTCGCGGTGCGGATCACGTCATGGTTGGAAAAGGAAATCGCGGGCCAGTGATCGGGGAACCGCGCCAGGGTTTGCAGATGGGCGTGGATCGCGGCCTCGTCCGTGGCCAGCAGCAGCGCGAAATTGTAGCCGCAATGCAGGCCCGCCTCGGGCGACAGGTAGCAGCCGCTGCGTTCGAACTCTTCTGAAAATTCGCCAAAGACGAATTTTTCGCCCCTCTTCGCCTCCACCCGACAGCGTATGATATCCAATACCACTATGCTTTCGGCCAGGTTGGAATCGAACAGATGCCGCTGCATGTTGGCGGCGGCGGCCCATTCCGCCGCGCCGCGTTCGCCCGCCGGGATCGCCGGATTGTCGCGCAGGCCCGTGTCATGCAGGAAGGCGTTGGCGACATCCAGGCGGAAACCGTCCACGCCCCGCGCCAGCCAGGTGTCCAGCACCGCCAGCGCCGCCGCCCGCGCCGACGGCTGCATCCAGTTCAGCTTGGGCTGCTGGCGCAGGAATTTGTGATGGTAATATTGCCGCCGCGCCGGCTGGTAGCTCCAAGCCGGGCCGCCGAACACCGACAGCCAGTTGTTGGGAACCGTGCCGTCATCCTTCGGATCGGCCCAGACATACCAATCGGCTTTTTCGGCAGTCCCGTCGCGGCTGGCCGCGAACCAGGCATGTTCGTCGCTGGTATGCGCCAGCACTTCGTCCAGGATGATTTTCAGGCCGCGCGCATGGGCGGCGTTTACCAGCGCGGTGAAATCGTCCAGCGTGCCGTAATCGGGATGCACGCCGTCATAGTCGCTGACGTCATAGCCCCAATCGCGGTTGGGCGACGGATGGATGGGCGACAGCCAGACCGCATCCACGCCCAGGGCGGCGATGTAATCCAGCTTTTGGATCAGGCCCGCGAAGTCGCCCTGCCCGTCGCCATTGCCGTCGGCGAAGCTGCGGACATAGACCTGATAGACCGATGCGCCCCGCCACCAGGGCGCAGGCGCGGACATATCAGATTTCGCTGGCGTTGCTGACGACCTTGGCGACCAGGCC
>CALDFO010000220.1 GCA_937942205.1 uncultured Alphaproteobacteria bacterium | reverse complement strand
GAAATCAGTCCCGCCCGTCACCGTCCCGAGCCGCATGACCATTCTGCCCCAGTCCGAGGTTTTCGAAGCCGCCCGCAAGGCCCATTTCGCCGTCACGCTGCACGAGCCGGGCGACTTTGAGGGGATGCGCCGGGCCGGGCGGCTGGCCGCCGAGGTGCTGGACCTGCTGGTGCCGCTGGTCAAGCCGGGCGTGACCACCGCCGCGCTGGACAAGGTGGCCTATGACTACATCATCGCCCATGGCGCCATTCCGGCCTGCCTGGGCTATCGCGGCTACCGCCATACCGTCTGCACCTCGATCAACCATGTGGTGTGCCACGGCATTCCGGGTGACAAGCCGCTGCGCGACGGCGACATCGTCAATATCGACGTCACCGTGATCCTGGACGGCTGGCACGGCGACACCAGCCGCATGTACCCGGTGGGCGACGTCAAGCTGAAGGCGATGCGGCTGGTGGACATCACCTATGAATCCATGATGCGCGGCATCGCCGCGGTGAAGCCCGGCGCCACCACCGGCGATATCGGCCATGTCATCCAGAGCTATGCCGAGAGCCAGGAGAAATGCGGCGTGGTGCGCGATTTCTGCGGCCACGGCCTGGGCAAGGTGTTCCACGCTCTGCCCAATATCGTGCATTACGGCAAGGCAGGGCACGGCATCGCGCTCAAGCCCGGCATGTTCTTCACCATCGAGCCGATGATCAATCTGGGCGGCACCGGGGTGAAGGTGCTGAATGACGGCTGGACGGCGGTGACGCGCGACCGCTCGCTGTCGGCGCAGTTCGAGCATTCGGTGGGCGTGACCGAAACCGGCGTCGAGATCTTCACTTTGTCGCCCAAGGGCTGGCACAAGCCGCCTTACATTTGAGTTTCGGCGCCTGAGTTTCGGCGTCTGAGTTCCTGTTGCGTAGGGCGCGGTTCTCGCGCCACATTTTCTGACTGGTAAGTCGAACATGGCGGCACGGAATTCCAACATGCGCGATGTGGCCGGTATCTTCAGGCCGCCGGAAACCGCGCCCGCACGCACGGATCCACAAAACATTCCGCGCGCCGACGCGCGCAATCATGGCAGCGAAGGCCACCGCGGCCGGCTGCGGGCGCGTTTCCTGGCCGACAGCGGCGACGCCATGCCCGATTACGAGCTGTTGGAGCTGACCCTGTTCGCGGCCATTCCCCGCCGCGACACCAAGCCCTTGGCCAAGGCGCTGCTGGCGCGGTTCGGCAGTTTCGCCGAGGTGATCGCCGCGCCCCGCGCCCGGCTGATGGAAGTCCAAGGCGTGGGCGAGGCGGTGGCCGCGCATCTGAAGATCGTGGAGGCCGCCGCCCGGCGCGCCGCCAGGACCGGCGTGGTGGGACGGCCCGCTTTATCCTCCTGGGCGGCGCTGCTGGATTATTGCACCGCCGCCATGGCGCGCGAGCCGGTGGAACAGTTCCGCGTCCTGTTCCTGGATCGCAAGAACATCCTGGTGGCCGACGAGGTGCAGACCCGGGGCACCATCGACCATACCCCGGTCTATCCGCGCGAAATCGTCAAGCGGGCGCTGGAACTGGGCTCGACGGCCCTGATCCTGGTGCACAACCATCCCTCGGGCGACCCCACCCCGTCCCGCGCCGATATCGAGATGACGCGCGACATCGAGAAAGCGGCCAAGGCGCTGCACATTACCCTGCACGATCATCTGGTGATCGGCCGGGCCGGCCATGCCAGCTTCAAGTCGCTAGGGCTGCTATAGGCTATTCTCCAACCAGAACGTCCAGCGTCTTGCGTTCACCGAACCGGATGAGCGTCATCGGCACCAGGGTACCGGGGCGCTGCGCGGCGATGATGCCGCGCATATCGTCCGGCGTTTCGATTTTCCGCCCCGCAATCTCGATCACCACATCCATCATCCGCAGGCCGGACCGTTGCGCCGCACTGCCTGCCGCGACATCGGTCAGCAGGGCGCCGTCGGCAGCGCCGGAAAAGCCCAGATCGAAGGGCACGCCCAGATTCTGGGCCACATTCTTGCCGACGGCTTCGATCTGCACACCCAGCCGGCCAGGCTTGGCGGGTGGCGGCAGGGGCGGCACAGGGTCGGAAGCAACGGCCATCGCGCCCTGCGGCGCCCAGGTGATCGGTGTGCGGCGAACGGCCAGCTTCG
>CALDFO010000219.1 GCA_937942205.1 uncultured Alphaproteobacteria bacterium | reverse complement strand
GCGGCCTGTTCCGTGACGGCCTGTTCCTTGCCATAGAGACCGCGCCGGTCGCCGATCCAGTTGACGAAGGCGGGCTTGCGCGGGACGGGCGGAATGGTGGTGCGCGGGTGGCCCACCACGATCGGCGCCACCACCAGGCTGTCTGCCGCCAGGCCCAGCGCCTCCAGGCCGGGCGCGGTGTTCAGCCATTCCCGGGCGAAGCCGATCCAGCAGGTGCCCAGCCCTTTTTCGGCCGCCGCCAGCATCAGATTCTGCGCCGCAAGGGCGCATTCCTCCGTCGCCCATTGCGAGGCCCGCGCCGCGGAAATCACCACCAGCGCCGGGGCGTGATAGAAAATGTCGAAGGTCGGATCGCGGAACAGATCGCGAAAATGATCGGGCCGGGGCAGGTCCGCGATGGTCTTCAGCGTCCAGGCCTTGGATTCGTCGGAGATGCGCTTCAGCAGATCCCGGTCGGTGATCACCGTGAATTGCCAGGACTGGCCGTTCAGCGCGCTCGGCGCCCAGCTCGCGGCGGCGATCAGGGGGCGCAGGTCCGCCTCGGTGAGGCGGTCGCCGGTATAGTCCCGCACCGCCCGGCGCGTCTGAATGGCCTCAAGAACGTCCATGACGGCCTCGCGGATGTCCGGGCGATGCGCGGGTCATGCCGCCAGGCTCTCCAGCGCCGTCCTGTTCGTCAGCCGCACCTCGCGGATATTCGGCAGGGCGATCACGCCGTCGCGCTCGAACTGCGACAGGCTGCGCGACACCGTCTCGATGGTGAGGCCCAGATAGTCCGCGATGTCCTGACGGGTCATCGCCAGATGCAGGGTGCGCGGATCGGCGAAATGGCGCGACCAGTCCAGCAGGAAGGCGGCGACCTTCTCGGCCGCGCCGCGGCGTCCCAGCAGCAGGGAGTGGCCCTGGGCCTGGGCCAGGTTCTGCATCACATAGCCGAACAGCAGGCGCGACACCGCCTGATCCTTTTGCGCCAGCAGGTCCACATTGCGGCGGCGATAGGCGACCAGGCTGCAAGGCCCCACCGCCTCGGCACACAGTGTGCGCTCCGCGCCCGGCTCGAAGCCGAACACATCGCCCGCGACATGGAAGGCTTCGATCTGACGGCGGCCGTCGCTGAGGAACTTGCACACCCGCACCACGCCGGACATCACCCGGTAGAAGACATCGGTGGCGTCGCCCTCGGCGAAGATGGCGACGCCTTCGGCGAAATGGGCCACCGTTCCGGCCGTCTGCAATGGTTCCTGCGGCGGGGCGTGGCACGCCACGGAAAAGCCGGGCAGGGGAAAGCCGGAGGGAGCAGGGCAGACGGCGGCCTGAACGGTCATGGGTGCCTCGCGGGCGGTTGCACCATTTTTCTAGAAGACCACGCGGA
>CALDFO010000218.1 GCA_937942205.1 uncultured Alphaproteobacteria bacterium | reverse complement strand
CGGCCAAGGTCTGACACAAGCGGCGGTCAACGCCGCGGGAATTGGGAAGCGCGATGAGCGACCAGATGCAGCCTCAGATTCAGGCCAGGTCCAAGCTGCGCCATGTCATGGCCGCCGCCGCCATCGGCTCGGCGCTGGAATGGTACGACTTCTTCATCTATGGCGCGGCCTCGGCGCTGGTGTTCGGACCGCTCTTCTTTCCGCAGTTCGACGCCACGGTGGGCACCATGGCGTCCTTCGCCACTTTTGCCGTCAGTTTCCTGGCGCGGCCCTTCGGCGGCCTGTTCTTCGGTCATTTCGGCGACAAATGGGGCCGCAAGCCCATGCTGGTGGCGACGCTGCTGCTGGTGGGCGGTTCGACCTTCCTGATGGGTCTGCTGCCCACTTATGCCCAGATCGGCATCTGGGCGCCGATCCTGCTGCTGCTGCTGCGCCTGGTGCAGGGCTTCGGCGCGGGCGCCGAATATGGCGGGGCGGTGATCATGTCGGTGGAATATGCCCCGCCGGGCAAGCGCGGCCTGTATGGCAGTTTCGCGCCCATGGGCACCACCGTGGGCAATGCGCTGGCGGGCGGGGTCTTCTATGTGGTCGGGCTGATGACCTGCGAAGACCTGTTCACCTGGGGCTGGCGCATTCCCTTTCTGGTTTCCATCGTGCTGCTGGCCTTTGGCGTCTATATCCGCGCCAAGGTCAACGAGACGCCGGTGTTCCAGGAAGCGAGGGCCAAGCGCCCGCCGCTGAAACTGCCCGCCCTGGAAGCGGTGCGCCGCAGCCCGCGCAATTTCTTCGTCGTGGTGGGCGCGCGCCTGGCCGAGAACGCGCTGGGTTATCTGTTCCCGGTGTTCGGCCTGAACTACATCATCAACAATCTGCACATGCCGCGCGACGTGGCGATGATGGGCGTGATCCTGGGCAATGCCGCGCTGGTGGTCGGGCTGGTGTTCTTCGCCTGGCTGTCGGACAAGGTGGGGCGGCGGCCGGTCTATATCTTCGGGGCGCTGTTCTCGGCGGCCTGCGCCTTTCCCTTTTTCCTGCTGGCCAACACGCTGGACCCCACCCTGATCGCCCTGGCCTTCATGGTGGAGATGGGCATCGGCAGCGGCGCCATGTTCGGGCCGCAGGCGGCCTATTTCTGCGAATTGTTCGGACCCCGCCTGCGCTATAGCGGTTTCGCCTTTGCCCGCGAGCTGGGCTCGATCATCGCGGGCGGCCCGGCGCCGCTGATCGCCGCCCTGCTGGTGACGATGATGGGGGGCGCGACCTGGGGCGTCAGCCTCTATATCGTCCTGCTCTGCCTGATCACCGCCCTGGCGGTGTGGTGGGGACCGGAAACCTACCGGAACGACATCACCGCCGAGGATGTGGAGGACAGCCGGGAAGGGGTGCCCCTCCCGGCCGGGCAGCGGGTTTGACCGTCCCGGCGGGCGGTCCGGCGGAACCGGTGCCGGGGACGGAAAAATAGCGCCTTTCGCGCCGCCAGGGGGCCGTGCTAAGTCGCTGCCACGAAACATGTCCCCCCGGGTTGGTTCTCCGTGTCGCGCACCAGAATAGCGGTCATTGCCGGCATCGTCCTCGTGCTGATCGGCGCGGCGGTGGCGGGTTATTTCTTCCTCCAGAAGTCCAAGCCCGCCGATGGCGGCGCGCAAAC
>CALDFO010000217.1 GCA_937942205.1 uncultured Alphaproteobacteria bacterium | reverse complement strand
CCAGCATGAGGCCAAGGGGTCGCTGCCCGGCGGCTGCGCCATCGGGGCGCGGCCGGTGGAGCTGCACCTGATGGCGCTGGAGGCGATGGGCGCCAAGATCGATCTGGCCGAGGGCTATGTCACCGCTACCGCGCCGGGCGGACTAACGGGGGCGCAGATCGTGTTCCCCTTCGTTTCGGTGGGCGCCACCGAAACCGCGATGATGGCGGCGACCCTGGCCAAGGGCGTCACCCGGATCGTCAATGCCGCGCGCGAGCCGGAAATTTCCGACCTGGGCAACCTGCTGAATGCGATGGGCGCCAAGGTGTCCGGCCTGGGCAGCGGCGAGATCACCGTGGAAGGTGTCGCGGGCCTGCACGGCACCGAATACCGGGTGATGCCCGACCGCATCGAGGCGGGCACCTATGCCATCGCCGCCGCCATCGCGGGCGGCGAGGTGGAACTGCTGGGCGCGTCGCAGGAAACCATCGCCTCGCTGCTGGCGCTGCTGGCCAGGAGCGGCGCGCAGGTGTCCGATACCCCGCGCGGGCTGAAAATCCACATGAACGGCGCGCGGCCCCGCGCCGCCGACGTGACCACCGCGCCCTATCCGGGCTTTCCCACCGACCTGCAGGCCCAGATCATGGCCCTGATGACGGTGGCCGACGGCACCAGCGTGATCCGCGAGAAGATTTTCGAGAACCGCTTCATGCATGTGCCGGAACTGGCGCGCATGGGGGCGCAGGTGCGGATCGACGGCGACACCGCCACGGTGCGCGGCGTGAAAAAGCTCAAGGGCGCGCCGGTGATGGCGACCGACCTGCGCGCCTCGGTGTCGCTGGTGCTGGCCGGGCTGGCGGCGGAAGGCGAGACCATGGTGGGCCGCATCTATCACCTGGACCGCGGCTTCGACCGGCTGGAGGAAAAACTCAGCCGGGTGGGCGCGGACATCGCGCGGGTACCGGAGTGATGGGTGGCGGAATGACTCGTCTGACTCTGGCGGCCCAGGACGCCCAGGATCTGGAGCTGCTGTCGGCGCGGCTGCAGGACGCCGTGGCCAAGCTGAAGGACATCACCTGGCTGCCGAAAAAGCGGCGCTTCGCCGCCGTCGTCAACCGCCTGCAATGGGAGGATGGCGGCAAGACGCGGGTGCGCGCGGGCCTGCATTTCGACGGCGTGCTGAAAGTGCAGTCCCACCAGGTCAAGCTGGGCGCGGACGAGGCGGTGGTGTCCATCCTGGCGCTGCGCTTTGCGCCCAATCCGGCCGGGGATGGCGCGGAGGCCGATCCGGGCGGGGTGATCGAGATCGTGATGGCGGGCGGCGGCGCGATCCGCCTGACCGTGGAATGCATCGACGGCGGGCTGTCCGACCTCACCCAGCCCTGGGCGGCGATCGCCCGGCCCGAACATGGAGAGGCGTGATGGCGCGCCGCCTCAATGCCGCCGACACGACCTTTGCCGCCGATTTCGAGGCGCTGCTGTTCGCCAAGCGCGAGGAGGAGGAAGATGTCGCCCAGGTGGTGCGCGGCATCATCGCCGATATCAGAAAGCGCGGCGATACGGCGCTGGTGGAGCTGACCAACCGCTTCGACCGTGCCGGCGTCACCGCCCAGACCCTCAAGCTGACCGCCGCCGAGATCGACGAGGCGTTGAAGTCCGTCAGCAAGGCGCAATTGACCGCCATCGAGACGGCGGCGGCGCGGATCGAAGCCTATCACGTGCGCCAGATTCCGGCCGACGACCGTTTCACCGACGACACCGGCGCGCTGCTGGGCTGGCGCTGGACCTGTGTGGACAGCGTGGGCCTGTATGTGCCGGGTGGTACCGCCTCCTATCCCTCCTCGGTGCTGATGAACGCCATTCCGGCCCGTGTGGCGGGGGTAGAACGCATCGTGATGGTGACGCCCGCCAGCGGCGGCCGCATCAATCCGCTGGTGCTGGCGGCGGCGCGGCGCGCGGGCGTGACCGACATTTATCGCATCGGCGGGGCGCAGGCGGTGGCGGCGCTGGCCTATGGCACCGAAAGCATCGCGGCGGTGGACAAGATCGTGGGGCCCGGCAACGCCTATGTCGCCGCCGCCAAGCGCGAGGTGTTCGGCCAGGTGGGCATCGACAGCGTGGCGGGGCCGTCGGAAATCCTGGTCATCGCCGACGGCAGGAACGATCCGGACTGGATCGCCGCCGACCTGTTGTCCCAGGCCGAGCATGACGCCAGTTCCCAGTCCATCCTGATCACCGACGATGCCGGTTTCGCGGACCGGGTGGCCGAAGCCGCCGAACGCCAGATCGCGCTGTTGCCGCGCAAGGAGATCGCCGCGAAAAGCTGGGGCGATTATGGGGCCATCGTGGTGGTGGACAAGCTGGAGGACGCGGCGGCGCTGTCGGACCGTTTCGCGCCGGAGCATCTGGAGATCGCCACCGACGCGCCGGAGACGTTCGCGAAAAAGGTCCGTCATGCCGGGGCGATCTTCCTGGGCCGCCACACCCCCGAGGCGATGGGCGATTATATCGCCGGGCCCAACCATGTGTTGCCCACCTCGCGCACCGCCCGCTTCTCGTCGGGCCTGTCGGTGCTGGATTACATGAAACGCACCACCCTGTTGGGCCTGGACGCCCGCAGCCTGGAGGCCATCGGCCCCGAGGCCGTCACGCTGGCGCAAGCCGAGGGGCTGGATGCCCATGCCCGCTCCATTTCCGCCCGCCTGAACCGGAAGGACTGAGGGCGGTGATGTTCCGGCTGTCCCAGGTCGCGCTCGATCAGGTCAGCGTCGTGTATCGCAGCCGCGCCATCGCGCAGGAATGCGAAGTCGCCATCAGCGATCTGCTGGACGCCAACAGTTTCCGGCCCGAAGGGTCGCCGGGCGGCCCCTATCACCTGCGGCTGGGGCTGGAGGAGAACCGGCTGGTGCTGGACATCCGGCTGGAGAGCCCCCCGCCGGACGCCGCCGGGGCGCACCGCAAGGTGATGCTGTCGCTGACGCCGCTACGCAAGGTGGTGAAGGATTATTTCGTGGTCTGCGAAAGCTATTACAAGGCGATCCGCACCGCGCCGCCGCATCAGATCGAGGCGCTGGACATGGCGCGCAAGACCCTGCACGACGAAGGCGCAGCCGAGCTGAAAAAGCGTCTGGACGGCAAGATCGAAACCGATTTCGATACCGCCCGGCGGCTGTTCACGCTGGTCTGTGTCCTGCAGATGCGGGGTTGAACGGCCATGCGGCCCAGCGCCATCCTGTTCGCCTGCACCATGAACGCCGTGCGCTCGGCCATGGCGGCGGCGCTGATGCGCCACCTGGCGGCGGGCGGCCTGGCGGGGCGCGACGTGCATGTGGAATCGGCCGGGGTGCGGGCGGGCGACCTGGACCCCCTGGCGGTGGAGGCGATGGGCGAGATCGGGCTGGCCATCGGGGCGCACAAGCCCCGGCGCTTCGAGGAGCTGGGGGACGGTTTTTTCGACCTGGTGATCACCCTGACGCCCGAGGCCCAGCACAAGGCGATGGAGATGACCCGCAGCGCCGCCACCGCGGTCGAGTACTGGCCCATCATGGACCCGACCGCGGTGGAAGGGTCGCGCGAGCAGCGCCTGGGCGCCTACCGGGTGGTCCGTGACCAGCTTCTGGAGCGGCTGAAACAGCGCTTTTCCGCCCCCGGCGGTCCCGAACCCTGAGGAAAAACGCGGGGAAAGCCTTGCTTTTCGGGTCTGCCCGCCCTATTTCCGCACCTCGCGAAAGCTTCAATGAGGATCTATTGGCCAAGGAAGAATTGCTGGAGTTCGAAGGCATCGTCGAGGAACTCCTGCCCAATGCGACCTTCCGCGTGAAGCTGATCGCCAATGACCACATCATCATCGCCCATACCGCCGGCAAGATGCGCAAGAACCGCATCCGGGTGCTGACCGGCGACAAGGTGATGATCGAGATGACGCCCTATGACCTGACCAAGGGGCGCATCACCTACCGCTTCCGCTAGGCGCTTGGCTTTTGCGCCGTGAAGGCGTCGCGCCATCGCTCGTGTACGTCTTGTACACGTCGCTTGGCGCTCCTGTTCACGTCACAAAATCCCGCGCGCCGCTTTCATGCTAAGGTTGGCGCATGGCACACCTGATCCTCGCCAGTGAAAGCCCGCGCCGCCTGCAACTGCTGGCGCAGGTGGGCATTGTGCCCGACAAGGTTCTTCCCGCCGATATTGATGAGGGCGTGCGCAAGGGCGAGCAGCCCCGCATCCATGCCCTGCGTCTGGCCGTCGAAAAGGCGCGCCGGGTGGAAAGCGAGTGGAACGGGGCCCCAGCCTTCATCCTGGCCGCCGATACGGTGGTGGCCTGTGGCCGCCGCATCCTGCCCAAGGCCGCCGACGACGCCCAGGTGCGCGCCTGCCTGGCGCTGCTGGCGGGCCGCCGCCACCAGGTGATGACGGCGGTGGCGCTGATCGCGCCGGACGGCAAGCTGCGGACGCGCCTGGCGCTGACGCGGGTTTCCATGCTGCGCCTGACCGCGGCGCAGGTGGACGCCTATGTCGAAAGCCGCGAGGGCGTGGGCAAGGCGGGTGGTTATGCCATCCAGGGCCGGGCCGAAGCCTTTGTGAAGGACATCTCCGGCAGCTATTCCAATGTGGTGGGCCTGCCGCTGGCGCCGACCGTCGCGCTGCTGACGGGCGCGGGCCATGCCGTCTGAAATCCTGATCCATGCGGGCGCGGGCGAAACCCGCGCGGCGCTGGTCGAGGATGGCGTTCTCCAAAGCTATGCGGTGGAACCGGTCTTTGCCGACGGCCCGCGCCTGGGCGACATCTATATCGGCCGCGTCACCCGGGTGATGGCGGCGATGCAGGCCGCCTTTGTGGCCATCGGCGCGGCGCGCGACGGTTTTCTGGCGCTGCGCGATGCGCCCGCGCCGCTGCATGAGGGCCAGGCCATCGCGGTGCAGGTGACGCGTGAAGCAGCGGGCGAAAAAGGCGCAAAGCTGACGGCCAAAGTCAGCTTGACCGATGAACTTGCCGCACGGGCCCGCATGGCCAAGCCGCCCGCGCTGCTGCAGGCGGGGCCGGGGCTGGTGGCGCGGCTGTTGCGCGAATGGCGCGCCGATGCGGTGCTGGTGGATGAGGCGCGTCTGGCCGCGCAACATGGCCTGACCGCCGCCCGCGAAGACCTGTTCCTGCGGCATGACCTGGAGGAGCAGGTGGCGGCGCTGTATCGCCCGCGCGTGGCCTTGCCCTGCGGCGGCTGGATCACGCTGGAAAAGACCGAGGGCCTGACCGCGATAGACGTCAATTCCGGCAGCTTCGCCGCCAGTGGCGGGCGTGAGGACACCGCGCGCATCGTCAATCTGGAAGCGGCGCGGGAAGCGGGGCGGCAGATCGTGCTGCGCGGGATCGGTGGGCTGATCGTGCTGGATTTTATCCAGATGGAACAGGAACGCGCGGCGGTGGTCGAGGTGCTGGAGCGCGCACTGGCGCGTCATCCGGCGGCGGCCGATATCGCGCCCATGAACGCGCATGGCGTGGTCAGCATCGCCCGCCAGCGGCGGGATGCGCCGCTGGCCCCGCCGCGCCCCGAACAGGAGATATTGCGCGCCGTGGAACGGGCCGCCCGCGCCGCGCCGGGCCGGACGATCACGGTGCGCGCCGCGCCGGCGCGGATAGGCCGGCTGTCGCGTCCCCAGGTGCGGGCCGGGCTGGACCGGCGCGGGGTGGGGCAGGTGCGTTTTCTGGCCGAGGACCGGGAGGATTTCGATGTCGAAAGCTGAATGCCCCATCTGCCGCAAGCCGCCGCAGGACCGGTTCAGGCCCTTTTGCTCGAAACGCTGCGCCGACATCGATCTGGGGGCCTGGCTGACGGGCGGATACGCCATTCCGGGCGCCCCGGCGGACCCGGCAAGTGCCGGAAATCCCACGGCAAACGACCCGGAGGAGGACTGATCCGGGCGGGCTGGACAGGGCGCGGCCCATCCCCTAAGAAGCCCGTCCGCCAAACGTTTGGCCCGGCGTGCCCAGGTAGCTCAGTCGGTAGAGCAGCGGATTGAAAATCCGCGTGTCGGCAGTTCGATTCTGTCCCTGGGCACCACC
>CALDFO010000216.1 GCA_937942205.1 uncultured Alphaproteobacteria bacterium | reverse complement strand
CGGTGAACGAGGCCAGTCCGGTGAACAGCTGCGAGATCACCGTGGCGATGACGCTGGAAGGTGTGCAGGCCGTGCCCGACATCTCTCCCATCGCCCGTCCGGACCAGCCGGGCGACCCCAGCGCCCCCGGCTGAACGCGCCGCGCCCCTGTGATGCAAAAGCCCGCCGGAGACATCTCCGGCGGGCTTTTTGCTGCGGACTTTTTGCTGCGGACTTTTTGCTGCGGGCTTTTTGCTGCGGACTGGGGATGTCGCGGATCGGGATGGCCACGGATTTGCGGGGCCAAATGAAAAGGGCCGGTCTTGCGACCGGCCCTTTCACATTCAGATCCCGTTCAACCGGGAAACCCGATCAGCCACCGAGATCGATGACCGCGCGGCGGTTCTTGGGCTCGCGAACGCCCGGGCCGGTCGGAACCAGCGGGTCGTTGAAGCTCTTGCCTTCGATCGCGATCGAGTCGGCGCCCAGACCCTGACGGACCATTTCGTCCTTCACGGAGGTGGCACGACGGACCGAGAGCGCCTGGTTGTAGCTCTGCGAGCCGACGGTGTCGGTGTGGCCGGTGACCAGCACGCGGACCGAACCCTGCGACTTGGCGGCGGCGACAGCCTCGCTGACCGTGGCCTGCGCTTCAGCCGTGAGGTTCGACTTATCGAAGTCGAAGAACACGATGAAGGTCTTGGCCGGCGGCGGAGGCGGCGGCGGCGGGGGAGGCGGCGGAGGCGGCGGCGGGGGAGGCGGCGGCGGCGGGGGCGGCGGCGGCGGGGTCATGTACCAGCGCAGACCGAACAGGGCCACGTTCTCGGAAACATTGCTGATGCGCCACGGGGCCAGACCGGCCAGGCCACCGAAGTTGGAGTCGGTTTCGTTCGAGCGATAGCGATATTCGCCGAACAGATCCACATCCGGGGCGACCGCGACGGCCAGGCCGACGATGGCCTGCCACTGGAAGGCGGAGTTGGTGCCGCGCAGGACCGGAACGCCCAGCACGTCGGCGCGCGCGTGGAACTTGCCCACGCCGACGCCGCCACCGATGCTCAGCTTCCAGGCGTCGCCCAGCGGAATGTCGTACAGCACGTTGACCATCGAGGTCAGCAGGTCGTTGCTGCCGACACCGACGCCGGCGGCGTTCATGTCATGCGAGGAGTAGCCCAGTTCGGTTTCGATGCGCCAGTTCTCGGGGAAGGCATAACCGACCGAGATCATGCCGATCGCATTGTCTTCCGTGGCCACGGTGGCGTTGGAGGCCAGCGGGATGGAGCGGGCAGTGATGTTGTCCTGCGCGGCATAGCCGCCGGCCAGGCCCAGATACCAACCCTCAGCGGCCAAAGCCGGCGTGCTGAGAGCGGCGGCGGCGACCGTCGCCATGGCAAGCATTCGAAGTTTCATTTTACCCTCGCTTGAAAATACCGACGGGCAGGACGCCCCCGCCAATACGTCGAAACCAATGTAGCGCTTATAACGGCGATCCTTGCGAAAGTCTCCCCTGCTATTGCTGCTTTGCGGCAGATTGCGCCCCTGTTATCAAGGTTTTACCCCGGCACTGTGTTGCATCCGCCACAGCCCGGCGGAACCGTCCCATTTTACATTTTAACGTTTGACAAACCATCAGTCGGCCTCCGCCGGGAATGGCTTCGGCGGTGTCCCCTGGGCCTTGGATGCGGGTTGCAAAAATTTTATAATGTTATCAATCCCGTATCCGGAAAAACCCGTATGTCTTCCGAATCCGCCGACGCACCGGCCCTGGCCCGGCTTCTCGCCCTGCTGGACCTGGAAAAAATCGAGGAGAATCTCTTCCGGGGCGCCTGCCCCCACCATCGGATTCAACGGGTGTTCGGCGGCCAGGTGCTGGGTCAGGCCCTGGCGGCGGCCGCGCGCACGGTGGACCCGGCCCGGCTCTGCCACTCCCTCCATGCCTATTTCCTGCGGCCCGGCGATTCCCGGATTCCCATCCTTTATCAAGTGGAACGCAGCCGTGACGGCGGCAGCTTCACCGCCCGGCGGGTGGTGGCCATCCAGCATGGCGTTCCCATCTTCACCCTGGCCGCCTCCTTCCAGGTGGAGGAGGTGGGATTCGAGCATCAGGCCGCCATGCCGGTGGTGCCGCCGCCCGAAGATCTGGAAGACGACCGGCAGGCACTGCTGCGCGATCCTGTCTTGTCGGGCGACCTGCGCGACTGGATCGGCCGGGCCCAGGCGTTTGAAACCCGCTCGGTGATCGGGCGGGGCCCCCGCGCCCTGTCGGGCGACCGCGCGCCGCGCGCCGCGATCGACCATGTCTGGCTGCGGGCGCGCGGGGCCCTGCCCGACGATCCGGCGATCCACCGGGCGCTGCTGGCCTTCGTCTCCGACACCACTTTGCTGGACACCGCGCTGTTGCCCCATGGCAAGAGCATCTTCTCCGATGTGCAGGTGGCCAGCCTGGATCATGCGATGTGGTTTCATCGCCCGTTCCGCGCCGATGACTGGCTGCTGTACGTCCAGGACAGCCCTTCGGCGTCGGGCGCGCGCGGTTTCAATCGCGGCGCGGTCTATGCGCGGGACGGTCGGTTGGTGGCATCGGTGGCGCAGGAGGGCCTGATAAGACCGCGTTAGCACGCCGCGTTTTTGTCGAAAGGCGGCTTCGCCTCTTTGTCAAAGGGCGCTTCCAGCGCCGGGGCGCGTGAGCGCGCGTGTCAGGAACAGGCCGAGGGCTTGGTGACCTGCGCCACGTTGCGCGGCTTGGCGTAATAGGTGTTCTTCATCTGGATGGGCGCGGTGATCACTTCCATCGTCGGAGAGGTGTAGCTGTACGCCACTTCGGTCAGGATGACGCTGCCGGCGCCGCCATAGGCGGGGTTTCCGTCCTTGTCCAGGTTGGTGAGCGAGATCATCTCGCCGCCCTTGCTGCCGGCGGGCGGGCTGGTGGGGCCGGTCTTGGCGGCGGCCGCGCCCGCCTTGGTGCAGCTCCACGCCACCTTGCCCGCCGCGCTTTTGTTGCCGGCATCCACGATGCTGTAAACGGTGATGGTCGCGTTGGCGGTGCTGAAGGGATAGAGAATCTTGCCGGCGGCGTCGAACACATTGGCCATGTCGCCCGCGGTCGGGTTCTTCTCCTGCGCCACCAGATCGGCGACGGTGCTGGTCAGGGTGGTGACGGCGGCGCGCGCGGTGAGGGCGCGGCTGAACTCCATCACTCCGAAGAAGATGGTCAGCATCACCGGCAGGACCAGGGCGAACTCCACCGCCGCCATGCCGTCCTTGTTCTTGCGGAAGGCGCGCAGCATCAGCAGCTTCCCGCGCCATAGGGTTCGTTGCGGAACGCCGCCGCCGCCGACAGCAGGCTTTTATTGTCCGCCATGTTGACCAGGAACCAGGACAGGCCGGGCGTCCAGATCCGGCGGGTGTAGAAGGCCTGCACCAGCACCACGTCACAGGCATTGCCGATGATATAGTTGTTCAGGTTGGCGTTCAGCTTGTTGTCCTTGTCGCGCGGCGCGGGAAAACTGGCGGCGCCGTAATTGGCATAGGCCTGCACGTTGATCTGCAGGTTGGTGTCGCAATCCAGCAGCGCCGATATCTTGGTGCAGAGCTGGGTGCGGAACTGGGACTGGCTCATGCCGCCGGACTGGGCCTGGCCGGTGCGGACCAGGCGCGCCATGTCGCCGACGGCGTTCTGCAGCG
>CALDFO010000215.1 GCA_937942205.1 uncultured Alphaproteobacteria bacterium | reverse complement strand
CTCGGCCCTGATGCAGGCCATCGTGCGCCATCCCAAGCCGGTGATCGCCCAGGTGCAGGGCACCGCCACCGCCGCGGGCTGCCAGCTGGTGGCCAGTTGCGACCTGGCCATCGCCGCCGACACCGCCCGTTTCGCCACACCGGGCGTCAATATCGGCCTGTTCTGCTCCACACCGATGGTGGCGCTGTCGCGCAACGTGCCGCGCAAGGCGGCGATGGAGATGCTGCTGACCGGCGAGATGGTGGAGGCCGATGACGCCGCCCGCATCGGGCTGATCAACCGTGCCGTGCCGCCCGAGATGCTGGAGGCCGAAGTGATGGCGCTGGCGGCCCGCATCGCCGCCAAGCCACGCGCCACGGTGCGGACCGGCAAGGAAGCTTTCTATACCCAACTCGAAATGCCGCTGGCCCAGGCCTATGACTATGCCAGCCGGGTGATGACCGAGAATATGCTGGACGCCGACGCCTGCGAGGGCATCGGCGCCTTTCTGGAAAAGCGCGAGCCCCAATGGCGGAAGTAACCGACGCGGCGCTGCCGCAATATCCCGATCACCAGATCAAGCAGATCCTGCGCAACGTGAAGACCATCGCGATGGTGGGGGCCAGCGGCAACGAGATCCGCCCCTCCTATTTCGCCATGATGTATCTGCTGAACAAGGGCTACAAGATCATCCCGGTCAATCCCGGCATGGCGGGCAAGGAGATATTGGGCCAGACGGTCTATGCCTCGCTGAAGGATATTCCCGCGCCGGTGGATATGCCCGTGGATATGGTGGACATCTTCCGCGAGGCCAAATACGCCCCCGACATCGCGCGCGAGACGGTGGCCGAAAAGGACCGGCTGGGCGTCACGGTGCTGTGGATGCAGTTGGGCGTCATCAGCCCCGAAGCCGAACGCATCGGACAGGAGGCGGGCCTGACCGTCATCATGAACCGCTGCCCCAAGATCGAGCATGGCCGTTTCTCCGGCGAGCTCGGCTGGATGGGCGTCAACCGCAAGGTGATCGACAACCGCAAGCCCCTGCTGTTCGGCAAGGGCGGCTCGCTCAAGCGCCTGTAAGGAGATCGCCATGCGCGCCGCCATGACCGGCATGATTGCGCTTCTGCTGCTGGCGGGCGCGGCCCATGCCCAGACCCCGCCTCAGGCCGTGCACACTTTGGAAGCCGAGGAAGCGCGCCAGGGCGTCACCTCGGACGGCACTTATGCCTATGCCGTCGACAATTCGCGGATCGGCAAATACCAGATCGCCAGTGGCCGCCGCATCGCCCAATGGCAGGGCGAGGCCGCCCTCTTCCCGCACATGAACGCCTGCACACTGGCCGATGGGAAACTGCTCTGCGCCGCCTCGAACTTTCCCAAGCTGCCGATGACCAGCGCCATCGAGGTATTCGACCCCGAAAAGATGACCCATCTGTCCACCATCTCGCTGGGCGAAGGGATCGGCTCGCTGACCTGGGTCAGCCGCAAGGACGGTTTCTGGTGGGCGGGCTTCGCCAATTATGACGATGCCCGCTTCGGCGAGCCGGGACGCGACCATCGCTATACCGCCATCATCAAGTTCGACGACCAGTGGCGCAGGCTGGAAGGTTATGCCCTGCCCGCCGCCGTGCTGGACCGCATGAAGCCCATGAGCACCTCCGGCGGCGCCTGGGGCGATGACGGCCTGCTCTATGTCACCGGCCATGACCGGCCCGAACTCTATGCCCTGCGGCTGCCGCGCGCCGGTTCGACCCTGGAACTGGTGGCGACCCTGCCCATCCCCTTCGAGGGCCAGGCGATCGACTGGGACCCCAGGCAGAAGCGCCTGCTGTGGGGCATCAGCCGCAAGGACCGCAAGGCCATCGCCGTCACCATTCCGCCGGTGGGCGATGTCGCTCGATAACGCGACGCTCACCATTTATGGCGACTCCATCTCGGGCAACTGCCTGAAAGTGAAGTTCGTCGCGGACTGGCTGGGCCTGCCCTACGACTGGGTCGAGGTCGGCGTGCTGAACCGGGAAACCCGCACGCCGGAATTCCTGGCGATGAATCCGGCCGGACAGGTGCCGGTGGCGCGCTTCGCCGACAACCGCGTCCTGGCCCAGTCCAACGCCATCATCCTGCACCTGGCGGAGAATTCCGCGCTGGTGCCGCGCGATCCTTTCGACCGCGCCCTGATGTTCCAGTGGCTGTTCTGGGAACAATACAGCCACGAACCGGTGATCGCGGTGCGGCGCTTCCACAAGCATTACCTGAAGAAGCCGGAGGCCGAAATCGACCCCGGCCTGCTGCCGCGCGGCGAAGCCGTGCTGGCGCAGATGGACGCCCATCTGGCGGGGCGCGATTATTTCGTGGGGGCGCGGATGACCCTCGCCGATATCGCGCTGGTGGCTTATACACGGCTGGCGCATCAGGGCGGGTTCACCCTGCCGCCGCGCGTCGCGGACTGGGTGCGCCGCATCGAGACCGATTTGAAGATCGAACACGCTTAAGGGAGACAGACAAATGGCCGACTATGGCTTCAATACCCTCGCCGTCCATGCCGGCGCCCAGCCCGATCCGGCGACCGGCGCGCGCGCCACGCCGATCTACCAGACCACGGCCTTCGCCTTCGAGGATGCCGACCATGCCGCGGCGCTGTTCAACCTCCAGGTCTTCGGCAACATCTATTCGCGCATCATGAACCCCACCAATGCGGTGCTGGAAGAGCGCGTCACCGCGCTGGAAGGCGGCCGCGCGGGTCTGGCGGTGGCGTCAGGCCATGCCGCCCAGTTGCTGGCGCTGCATACCCTGATGGGGCCGGGCAACAATATCGTGGCGGCGCGCCAGCTCTATGGCGGCTCTGTCAACCAGTTCAGCCAGGGCTTCGCCAAGTTCGGCTGGCAGGTGAAATGGGCCGACACCACCGATCCCGAAAGCTTCCGCCCGCTGATCGACGAGAACACCCGCGCCGTCTATGCCGAAAGCTTGGCCAATCCGGGCGGCATCATCACCGATCTGGAGGCGCTGGCGAAAATCGCCCATGACGGCGGCGTGCCGCTGATCGTCGATAATACCCTGGCCTCGCCTTACCTGATCCGGCCGATCGAATGGGGCGCCGATATCGTACTGCATTCGGCCACCAAATTCATCGGCGGCCACGGCAATTCGATCGGCGGGGCGATCGTGGATGGCGGCACGTTCGGCTGGGGCCCCGGCACGTTCCCCTCACTGTCGGAGCCCAGTCCCTCCTATCAC
>CALDFO010000214.1 GCA_937942205.1 uncultured Alphaproteobacteria bacterium | reverse complement strand
GACCTTCTCGACCCAGACGCCCAACCGGCTCAACATCATCTCGGGCACCGACAACAACATGCTGGCGGCGCTGCGCCACGGCAACGGCGTGATCCTGGGCTCGGGCAATGTCTATACCAAGCAGGTGGCGGCGGTTTTCGCGGCCCACCGCGCCGGCCAGGACCCCACCCCGGCCTACAACAAGCTGGTGGAAGCCACCACCCTGATGCAGGCCAACGGCTATGGCAGCAACTACAACGCCATCAAATACGCCCTCAACCAGATGATGGGCGTCAATCGCGTCAACCTGGCGCGGCCGCCGCATGTGCCGCTGACCGACGAGCAGATGGCCAAGCTGCGCAATGGCGTGCAGCAGCTCAAGGCGCTGACCTGACTTTCGTCCGGCAGGCGGATCTTCCGCCTGCCGCCCATTCCTCAAGAAAACGCAACTGGAGACGTTTCGTATGCCTATGTCGAAGCCGATCATGCTTGCCTGCGCCGCCGCCCTGGCGGCCGGGACGGCAATCCCCGCGCTGGCGCAATCCGCCGCCGCGCCCCCGGCCCCTGCACCCAAGGCGCTGCTGGCCTACACGCCCAAGCCGGACACGCTGCCGTCCTATGGCAAGAACCGGCCGGTCACCCGGCTGCCGGAGGTGCTGGCCAAGCACAAGGGCCAGAAAAGCTGGACCGAGCAGGTGATCCTGACCAGCCGTTTCGACACCCGCTGGGTGCAGATGGCGCCGGGCGAAAAACTCTCCACCCGCTATTACGGCGACGACCGCGTGATGTGGGTGGTGTGGGACGGCCAGATCAAGTTCACCATCGAGGGCCAGGAGCCCTTCGTGGCCAGCAAGGGCTTCCTGGTGCAGGTGCCGCAGCGCGTCCGCTACAGCATGGAGACGGTGGGCGACGCGCCCTCGCTGCGCTATGAAGTGACCCGCACCGGCCAGGTGCCCAACTTCCCGGCCGACAATGGCGAGCCGCGGCCGCCCAATGCGCCGAACGGGATGCCGTATGTGAAAGTCTCCACCCCCACCCCACCCGACACCTATGAAGGCGTCAACAAGCCCTTCGTGGACTTCTTCAAGGATGTGGTGGCCAAGGATCCGGTCAAGGGCCCCAATCCCTCGCTGGTGATGATGGATGAAGGCAACATGTCCAACATCATCCGCGGCAAGGGCGTGCCCACGCCGCCGCCCAGCAACAAGGGCCACTTCCATGTCGGCCGCGACGAATTCTGGTTCATCCTGGAAGGCAAGGTGGATTACCTGATCCAGGATGTCGGCCTGATCACCGCCAATGCGGGCGATATCGTCTTCGTGCCGCCGGGCCGCTGGCACCGCGCCAGCTGGGCCGACGGGCAGACCGACACCCGCCTGTCCTTCAACGCCAATCCCTACACCTTCCACGCCTTCGGCCCCGAGTCGGGCGGCGAGCAGTAAGAGGACCGCAAGACCATGCGAAAGATCACCAAACTCGCGGCCATCGCCATCGCTCTGCTGGCCATTCCCGCCATGGCCCAGGACCGCAAGGTCTATATGTCCTGGGTGCCCAAGCCCAATACGCCCCCGCCCTATACCGCGCCCAACAAGCCGGTCACCCGCCTGGCCGAGGTGCTGAAGAAACATGCCGGGCAGCAGAGCTGGACCGAGGATGTGGTCAAGACCGACCGCTATCACGCCCAGTGGATTTCCATGGCGCCGGGCGAAAAGACCCGCACCGCGTTCTATGCCGACGACCGCACCGTCTGGGTGGTCTGGGGCGGCCAGATCAAGTTCACCATCCAGGGCCAGGAGCCGTTCATCGCCACCAAGGGCTTCCTGGTGCAGGTGCCGCTGCGGATGCCCTACAGCATGGAGGCGGTCGGCAACGAACCGGCGCTGCGCTTCGAGGTGCGCCGCAACGACACCCTGCCCAGCTATGTCTTCCACGAAGGCGACCCGGTTCCGGCTTCGGCGAACGGCCAGCATTACGAGAAGGTCAGCTATCCGCCCAACCTGCGGGCCGGCGGCAACGTGCCTTATGACGACGTCAACAAGCCCAAGCTGGACTTCTTCAAGGACGTCATCGCCGCCTATCCCAATGGCGGCAGCGGCTGGCCGCGCTATTTCGTCAACGACAAGGAAAACCAGGCCGCCATCATCCGCGGCATGGGCGTGCCCACGCCGCCGAACACCAACAAAGGCCATTTCCACGTCGGCACCGACGAGTTCTGGTTCATCCTGGAAGGCAAGATCGACTATCTGATCGAGGGGGTGGGCCTTCTGACCGCCGATGCGGGCGACATCGTCTATGTGCCGCCCTATCGCTACCATCGCGCCAGCTTCGCGCCGGGCCAGATGGATACGCGGCTGGCCTTCAACCGCAGCCCCACCATGGTGCACAACTACGCGCCCGACGCGAACGGCCGCCAGTAATTCGGTCCGAGACGGGACGGGAAAGGCGGCGGCCGTCGGGTCGCCGCCTTTTTCATGCCGGCACGGTGATGGTCATGCCGTCATAGGCGGGCTCGACACCCGGCGGCAGCGTGCGCCGCAGCGCCTCGTAATCCAGATCCACATGCATGTCGGTCAGGATGGCCCGGCGCGGCTTGACGCGGCGGATCCAGTCCAGGGTGCGGTCCAGATGGGCGTGGCTGACATGCGGCGTCAGACGCAGGCAATCCACGATCCAGCAGTCCAGGCCGTCCAGCGCCGCGAAGGCAGCCTCGTCCAGCGCATCCACATCCGGCGAATAGGCCAGCGGCCCGAAGCGATAGCCCAGGCTGCGGATACGGCCATGCCCCTGGCCGAAAGCCAGCACCGGGACCGCGCCGCCCGCGCCTTCTATGGTGAAGGGCGCAAACGGCTCCGGCAGTTCATGCGCGGTCAGGATGGGCGGATAATCGCTGCCGGGCGGGGTGGCGAAGCAATAGCCGAACTTGGCCTTCAGGCTGGCCAGGGCGGCGCGGTCGGTCCACAGGTCCAGCTTGCGCTTCATGCCCATGGTGACGACGCGCAGATCGTCCAGCCCGTGGGTCTGGTCGGCATGGTCATGGGTGATCAGCACGCCGTCCAGGCGGCCGATGCTCGCGGCGATCAGTTGCTCGCGCAGGTCCGGCGAGGTGTCCACCAGCACCCGCGTCTCGCCGCCCGGCGCGCGCGCCGTCACCAGGATGGAACAGCGGCTGCGCCGATTCCTCGGATTGGCGGGATCGCAGGCGCCCCAGTGGGGACCGCCCTCGCCCAGACGCGGCACACCACCGGACGATCCGCAACCCAGGATGCGAACTTCCAAGGTCATGCGGGGGATTCTTGCGCGGCAGCCGCCGTGCGAGGATGGGCGACCTTGGTGAACAGGCGGAAGAAATTGCCGGTGGTGGCGGCGGCCAGTTCATCCGGCGTTACGCCCTTGAGCTCCGCCAGCATATTGGCGGTATGCACGACAAAGGCCGGTTCGTTGGTCTTGCCCCGGTGCGGCACCGGCGCCAGATAGGGCGCGTCCGTCTCCACCAGCAGCCGGTCCAGCGGCACGCCCGCGATCACGTCGCGCAGCGCGCCGGAATTCTTGAAGGTGGCGATGCCGGACACCGAGATATAAAGCCCCATCTCCAGCGCCGCCTCCGCCAGGCGCTGCGTGCCGGTAAAGCAATGGATCAGGCCGGTGAAGGCGCCCTTGCCCATCTCCTCGCGCAGGATGGCGATGGTGTCGTCGTCGGCGTCGCGGGTATGCACGATCACCGGCAGGCCGGTGGTGCGGGCGGCGGCGATATGGCTGCGGAAATTGCGCCGCTGCGGATCGCGCGGCGAATGTTCGTAATAGTAATCCAGCCCCGTCTCGCCGATCGCCACCACCTTGGGATGGGCGGCTTCGGCGATCAGCGCCGCCGCATCGTCCAGCAGTTCCTTTTCGGATTCATGCGGATGCACCCCGACGCTGCACCAGACGTCGGCGAAGCGTTCGGCCACCGCCTTGACGCCGGGAAAACGCTTCAGCTCGGTGCCGATGCTGACACAGACGCCCACACCGGCGGCGCGCGCCCGGTCCAAGACCTCGTCCACCTTGCCCGCATAGTCGGGAAAATCCAGATGACAATGGGAATCCACCAGCATCACAAGGGTCCGTTCCGCGCCGCGCCCGCCAGGTCGCGGGCCGCCGTCAGCAGGGTCTGGCGCGGCTCCAGATGCAGGCCGGTGGACCGCGCGAAGCCCTGCTCCAGCCGCGCCACCAGAG
>CALDFO010000213.1 GCA_937942205.1 uncultured Alphaproteobacteria bacterium | reverse complement strand
TGTGCATCATTGCGGCTACAATGGCGAAGACGGCAAGCTGCTGCTGCCGCGCCTCAAGCAGATGGCGGCACGGGAAAATCCCTTCGGCGGCCGCAACGCGCCGCGCCGGGCGGCGGGCGTGCATTGGGTGAAGCCCGAACTGGTGGCGGAGATCGAATTCGCGGGCTGGACCGGCGACGGCAATGTGCGCCAGGCCGCCTTCAAGGGCCTGCGGGCCGACAAGCCCGCCGCCGAAGTGGAAGCCGAGACGCCGAAGACGGACAAAGCGCTGGCGATGCCGAAAAAAGCACCGAAGACAGCGCCAGGCGGTTCGGTGGTGATGAACCAGCCCATCTCCAACCCCGACAAGCCGCTCTGGCCCGATGCGGGCGATGGCGAACCCGTCACCAAACTGGAACTGGCGCGCTATTACCAGGCGGTGGCGGACTGGATGCTGCCGCATATCCAGGGCCGCCCCTGTTCCCTGGTGCGCGCGCCGGACGGGATCACGGGGGCGCAGCGTTTCTTCCAGCGCCATGCCGGGGCGGGACAGTCAACCCTGTTCACGCAAGTGAAAATATCCGGCGACCGCAAGCCCTATCTGCAGATCGACCGGCCCGAAGCGCTGGCGGCGGCGGCGCAAGCCGGCGTCCTGGAAC
The DNA here is from genome assembly GCA_937942205.1 of uncultured Alphaproteobacteria bacterium. Classification (GTDB taxonomy): domain Bacteria; phylum Pseudomonadota; class Alphaproteobacteria; order Micropepsales; family Micropepsaceae; genus Rhizomicrobium. The sequence goes on along the minus strand of CALDFO010000213.1, from coordinate 7,521 downwards.
TGCATCCCTGGAACTGCGCGCCGGGCAAGCCCGATGTACCGGGACGGTTTGTGTTCGATCTCGATCCCTCGCCGGGACTGGATTTCATGGCTGTGATCGCGGCGGCGAAGGAATTGAAAGACAGGCTGGAACAGTTGGGCCTGGTGCCTTTCGCCAAGACCACCGGCGGCAAGGGTCTGCATGTTGTGGTCCCGTTCTATGCGGGCAGATCCATCGGCTGGCCGGAGGCCAAGGCCATCGCCCGCGCAATCTGCGCCCGCATGGCCGCCGACAGCCCGGACAAGTATCTGATCAATATGTCCAAGGCCAAACGGGCGGGAAAGATATTCCTCGACTATCTGCGCAACGACCGCATGGCGACGGCGGTGGCGCCGCTGTCGCCACGCGCCCGCGAAGGCGCCACCGTGTCCATGCCGCTGACCTGGGCGCAGGTGAAGAAAGGACTGGATCCCAAATCCTTCACCATCCGCACCGCGCCGGGCCTGATCGGAAAAAGCGCGGCCTGGAAGGATTATGACGATGGCGAACGTCCGCTCATGCCGGTGCTGAAGAAACTGGCGTGAAGGATCGGGCGCTCAATCGGGCGCTCACTCGGGGCGTTCACAGGGCCGCGCTCAATGCATGAGCCTGCTTCAGGTCGGCCGTGAAAGCCTTCCACGCCGGCGCCCTGTCTTCTTCCGGCATCCGCAGCAGGAAGGACGGATGGATGGTGATGAAAGCGGGCCGTCCCGCCAGCGTCAGAAGATGCCCGCGATTGGCCGCAACCGGCATGGTCTTGCCCGCCAGGGCCAGCGCCGCAGTCGCGCCCAGCGCCACCACCAGCTTGGGCCGGACGAAATCCAGTTCCCGCTCCAGCCACCAGCGGTAACGCTTCACCTCGCCCGCGGTGGGCCTGGCGTGCAGGCGGCGCTGGCCGCGCGGCTCGAACTTGAAATGCTTGACCGCGTTGGTGACATAGGTTTGGCGGCGTTCGATCCCTGCTTCCCGCATGGCGCGGTCCAGCAACTGGCCCGCCGGGCCGACAAAGGGCCTGCCCTGCAAATCTTCCTGGTCGCCCGGCTGTTCGCCCACAAAGGCCAGCCGGGGACGCAGAGGGCCTTCTCCCAGCACCGCGCGGGTGCCGCCCGTCACCATGGGCGGCGCGGCGGCGATCAGCCGGTTCAATGCGGCCAGGGAACGGGGCACAGCGCGTTCGGATATTGGCATCGTCCATTCCTGATGATCCCTTTCGGATAACGCGGGACAGGCGCGGAAGACGTCCTACCGGGCGGTGGCGGCCAGGATTTTTGCGCTTTCAGGCGGGACCGCCTTCCATATGGTCGCCGAGGGATGCCGCCGCCGTGATGCCCAAAGGGCGGAACTTCCCTTGATCGGCGTCATTTGCGCTTCGCCAGGGTCACGCGGCCATACAGATTGAATTCGGTCACCCACAGATTGCCCTGTTTGTCATAGGCCAGGCCATGCGGGGCATAGAACAGGCCCTCGCGCCAGATGCCGGGCGCCGCCTTGTTGGTACGGATTTCGTCCATATTCTCGTTGCTGCCCAGCGCCGCGATGATGCGGCCCTGTTTGTCCAGAATGATGACCCGCCCCTTCAGGTCGGCGACCGCCAGTTCCTGGCCGCGCACCGCCAGGGCGCTGGGATAGCGCAGATTCTCGGCGACGGTGCCGATAACCGCGCCGTCCAGGTCCATATGCACCAGCCGGTCATGGCGGCGGTCGGTGCAGAGCAGCCGCACCGGCGCGAAACGCGTGTCCATCGCGATCTTGTGGCACTGGTCGAAATTCCACGGCGCCTCATGCCCGCCGAAGGTCGCCAGATAGCGGCCCGTGCTGTCGAAACGGTGGATATAATCCAGGCCATAGCCGTCGGTGACATAGATGTCGTTGTTGGGCGCCACCGCGATCCCGGTCAGGTTGATGGCCTGTTTGTCGGCCTTCTTGTATTTGTCGGGAATGGCGCCGGCCGGAATGGTCAGAAGACGGCGTCCGTCCAGCCCCAGCACGACGATTTCCTGCGCCAGGCGGCTGACGCCGAAAATGGCGGGGCGGCCATCGGGCGCGGCGGCAATGATGAAGCCATGCAGATCGGCGGGGGCATCGGGCACGTTCCGCAGATAACGGCCGCGCCGGTCATAGACCTGGATGCCGGGCCTCTCGCCGCCCTGCACGCTGACATAGATCTCGCCCGCGGGCGACACCGCGATATCGCCATGGGAATCCCCGATGGTCTTCATGCCGGCGGGCGGCTTGAGGATATGGGAATTCAAGGTGAAGGCGGGAGGGCGCTCCGCCGCCGCCAGGGGCGACAGCATCAGCAACGCAGCGGCGAAAGCGATCGAAAGCGTACGGCAGATCATGTTGTCCCCCAGAAGAATAGGGCCGTCACCAGCGCGATGGATACGGCCAGCAGCAGCACGGCGATGACCGGATGCGTAAAGACAAGGCGCAGGCCGTCCGGCACATGGCTGGCGGGTTTGCGGCCGGTGACCATCGGGCGGATCAGATTGTCACCCTTGACCAGAAGATAGAAGCCGACCGCCACCACATGCAGCCAGACCAGCAGCAGGATCAGATTGAAGATCGTGCCATGCAAGGTGGTCAGGCGCAGCGACGCATCCTCGGACACCAGCAGGGCCAGCGGGCCGGTGAAATGCAGACTGTCGGTGGCGAACAGGCCCGTCACGGCCTGCGCCAGAAGCACCGCGATCAGCACCATCACCATCGCCCCGCCGGCGGGATTGTGCCCGGCATGAAGACGCTGACCCCGGCCGCGCAGATAGCGCAGCACCCGCGGCGGCGCATGGAGGAAATCGCCGAACCGCGCCGTGGTGGAGCCGAAAAAGCCCCAGGCCAGGCGGAACAGCAGCAGCGCCAACAGCGTCAGGCCCGACAGCAGATGCACGGTCATGTAGCCCTGGTCGGCGCTGAGCCAGGAAACGAATACCAGCGCCACCAGGCTCCAATGGAACAGGCGCGTCGGCGCGTCCCAGACCAGGATCGCCGCCGGTTTCGTATCCGCCTCGCGGTCAGGCGCCATCATCGCCCTCCCCATGAATGGTGACGCCCCGGCGGCGCAAACCGGCCAGCGATTCCGGCGCGATATTCGTGCCGGTCACGGTCAGGACCTTCAGGGCCGCCATGCCGTCCAGCGCCGGAGCCACCGCCCCGGTCAGTCCGGTCCCGGCCAGCCGCAGATGCGTCACGGCTCGCAGGCCCGAAAGCGGCGCGGCGTCGGTGACCGCCGTGCCCGACAGGTCCAGCCGCACGATCCGCGCCGCCAGCGGCAGCAGCGCCTGCAGATCGGCATCGCCGAAGCGCTTGCCCGCCAGCATGGCGTTGACCTGCAGATCGGCCGAGGCCAGCGATTCATAGGCGATCAGGCCGGGATATCGCTTCTGCAGCCGCGCCAGTTCATCGGCCAGGGGCGCACGCTGGCGCGCCACATCCTGCGGATTCATCTGCGGAATGGTGACCGGCAGCACCAGCCGGGGCGCATCCTTGACCGTGGCGGCGGGGACATCGCCGCGCGCCCCGTCCGCCAGCCACAGCCGGATCACCGTGAGTTCATCCTTCGACAAGGGTGGCTTGCCGTCCGGCGGCATCGCCTTTTCATCGGATTGCGGCAGGGTGATGCGGCGGTACAGCTCGCCGTCCTTGCCCAGCACATCGCCATGGCGGCCGCCGCGCCAGACCGCGGCAAAGGAATCCAGGCGCAGCTGCCCCTTGGCGGCGCGCGCGCCATGACAACCGGCGCAATGCCGGTCGAACAGCGGCGCGACCCGTACCGTATAAAATGAGTCCGGCGCCGCGATCCGCGCCGGCTCCAGGCCCGTCACCTGGCGCACCGTGGCGGCAAAGCCGGGACGCAGCGCCATCGCGGCGGCGATGCCGCAGCCGGTCACCAGCAGCACCCCGGCCGCATAGGCCCATGCGGAAATCCGGCCCGTCATGCCCAAACCCCGCGCCCGGCCATCATCTCACGCCAGCAATTGCGGAATGATCCGCGCGGGCTTCACGCCGGTCAGCTTCTGGTCCAGCCCCTGATAGGGATACTTCAACGCCTGATGGTCGAATCCCAGCAGATAGAGCATGGTGGCGTGCAGGTCGCGCACTTCCACCGGGTCCTGCACGATCTCATAGCCCATATCGTCGGTCTGGCCATGCACCAGCCCGGCCTTCACGCCGCCGCCCGCCATCCAGATGGTGAAGGCGGAGGGATGATGATCGCGGCCGATAAAGGCCATCTCCTGGCCGCCGCGATTTTCCCACATCGGCGTGCGCCCGAACTCGCCGCCCCACACCACCAGCGTGTCTTCCAGAAGACCGCGCGCTTTCAGGTCTGCCAGCAGCGCGGCGGTGGGCTGGTCGGTCTCGCGGCAGCGATTGACCAGGCCGACATTGACGCCCTCGTCGGTCGGCGTGCCGTGGGAATCCCAGCCCCAATGATAAAGCTGGATGAACCGCACGCCGCGCTCGGCCAGCCGCCGCGCCACCAGACAGTTGTTGGCATAGCTGGTCTTGCCCGGTTCGGCGCCATAGCGTTCCAGCACCGCCGGGGATTCACGGCGGATGTCCATGGCGTCACTGGCCTCCAGTTGCATCCGGAAAGCCATCTCGTACTGGGCGATGCGGGCCACGGTTTCGGGATTGCCGAACTGGACGTGAGTCTGGCGGTTGATCTCGTCCACCGCATCCAGCACCTGGCGGCGCTGCGCCCGGCTGACATCCTTGGGATTGTCCAGATACAGCACCGGTTCGCCCGCCGAGCGGCATTGCACACCCTGATAGACGCTGGGCAGAAAGCCCGATCCCCAGAGCGGCTTTCCGGCATTGGCGGTGATGCCGCCCGAAGAGACCAGCACGATGAAGCCCGGCAGATTCTGGTTCTCGCTGCCCAGGCCATAGGTGACCCACGACCCCAGCGAGGCATGGCCGGTGCGCGGATCGCCCGTATGCACCAGAAGCTGGGCCGGGGCATGATTGAACTGGTCGGTCTTCATCGACTTGACCAGGCAGAGTTCGTCCAGCCGGCGTTCCAGATGCGGCATCCGGTCGGAAATCCAGGTGCCGTTCCGGCCCGCCTGGCGGAAAGGGAATTGCGGCCCCAGCAGTTTGGGAATGCCGGAAATAAAAGCGAAGCGCTTGCCCTTGAGGAAGGATTGCGGGCAGTCATGACCGTGAAAACGCGCCAGCACCGGCTTGTAGTCGAAAAGATCGAGCTGGCTGGGCGCGCCACCCATGTGCAGATAGATCACGCGCTTGGCGCGGGCGCGGAAAGGCGGCGGCAGAACCGACAGAGGCGTGGCCGGATCGCGCGCGAAATTCAGCGTTTGCGGCCCGTCGGCCCGCGCATCTTCCGTCATCGCCGCATTGAGGAAAAATGCGCCCAGCCCGCCGGTGCCCCAGCCCAGGAAATGGCGGCGGGTCTGGGCCTGGATGCGCGACAGGTCGGTGAGCAGCAATCGCGGGTCTTTCATCGCTTCACCTGCACCTGATCTAGCCTCACCGTGTCAACGCGGCATCGAGATTGAGCAGCGCGCTGGCGACTGCCACCATGCCGCTCTCCCGATGCAGGCGCGCCAGCACCGTCCGCTCGCCCGGCGTCAGGGCCCGCGACAGAACCCAGCGCGCACCGACATCCAGCTGCGCATCCAGGCCGCGCGCCTCGCGCGCCATGCGGGCGGCCAGCGCCTGCGCCATCTGGTGATAGGCAGGATCGTTCAGCGTGACCAGCGCCTGCAACGGCGTGTTGGTGGGCAGGCGGCGCGGCGAACTCAGCTGCCGGTCGGCGGCGTCGAAGGTGACGAAGCTGGGATAGATCGCCGTGCGCTTTATATATGTATAGACGGCGCGGCGGTAACGGTCCGGGCCGGTGCCGTTGACCCAGCGTTCGGGATTGTTGGCATCGGTGTTCCATACCCCTTCCGGCTGGACCGGCATCACCGGCGGGCCGCCCATCTGGGGATTGAGCAGGCCGCTGGCCTGCAGCGCCTGATCGCGGATCATTTCCGCCGTCAGGCGCTGTTGCGGTCCGCGCGCCAGCAGGCGGTTGCGGGGGTCGCGCTGCTGCAAGGCGGGCGTGGTGACGGCGCTCTGGCGGTAGGCGGCGCTGGTCACCATCTCGCGCAACAGCGCCTTGCTGTTCCAGCGCAGATCGTTCTGGAAATGCAGGGCCAGCCAGTCCAGCAATTCGGGATGACTGGGCGTCTCGCCCGCGCTGCCGAAATCCTCCAGCGTTTCCACCAGCCCGGTGCCGAACAGCTGCTCCCAATAACGGTTGACGGCGACACGCGCCGTCAAGGGCTGCTGCGGCGCAAAGAACCAGCGCGCCAGGGTCAGCCGGTTATGCGGCGCGCCGGCCGGCAACCTGGGGAAGCTGGCGGGCACATCGGCGGCCAGCGGCGGCCCGACCTGGGTCAGGAAGCTGCCGCGATCAAACAGCAGCGTCGGGCGCTTTTCCTGGGCCGGTTGCTCCACCATCACCGGCAAAGGCACGCTGGGAATGGCGCGCAAGGCCCGTTCCAGCGTCTCCATCCGCGCCATATCGGCCGCCAGCGCGGGCGAGGCCGCATACTGCGTCCAGCGCGCATCCGCGCTGACCAGCACCCGCAGGCGCGGCGGCGGCGAGGATTCCGCGTTGATCGGCTCGGTCTGGATCAGGCGCAGCCGTAGCGTCGCGCCCTTGGGCATGTCGAACGGCGTCTCGGGAATGGCGACCACCCAGCGAGTGCGGAACAGGCTGGGATTGGCCATGAACCCGGCATGGGCGGCATAGCGCCCCTGCGCCTGGCCGGGCGCATCGGAACCCACCGGATGGCGCAGCAGCCGGGTCAGGTTGCCCTGGACGACTTCCTCGCCGTCCGGCGCCAGCATCCGCAGAGCCAGCGGTTGCGCGCGGCCGTCGGGCGTCACGATCCAGGCCGCGACATGGTTGCTGACAAAACCCTTTTCCGGCGCATGGATCGCCCTGGCCGGATCGGCGGGCGGCACCTCGATGCGCAAGGCGGTGATGCGGTTCAGCCCTGGCCGCACCGTCAGGTCATAGGCGGAATTCATCGGCACGGTGCCGGTCTTTTCGGCCATGCCCTTGACCAGATGGAATCCGGCCGCCGGCGGCTTTTGCCGCGCCGCCTCCAGACGCCCGCGCAACTGCGCGATCTGGCGATCACGCCCGGCATTGGCGGGTTGGTCCTGCAATTCGGCGATGGCGTGTTCCAACCCCAGCGCCTCGCTGACCACACCGCCGGTGATGGGCGACAGCGTCCACCGGGTCGCGGTGTCCGCCGCGCGGCTGGCCGTCACGATGCGGCCGCGCAATGCCGCCAGTTCGCGCTGGATACGGTCGGCTTCGCCATAATGCGCCCGGTCGCGCGGCACCGACAGAACCGGCCAGTCCTCGTCCAGCGATCTGTCAAAGGCGATATCGGCGTCGCGCGTCGTGTTGAAGAAAGCCAGGAACTTGTAATATTCGACATGCCGGATCGGATCGTAGGGATGCGAATGGCACTGCACGCAGTT
>CALDFO010000212.1 GCA_937942205.1 uncultured Alphaproteobacteria bacterium | reverse complement strand
TTCAGCACCGGCTTGTCGCGCACCAGCAGCAGCCAGACCAGCAGCAGATTGAACAGCGCCGAACCGGCCAGCGAGAAAAGCTGCGCCCAGACGAACAGCGTGCCGCCGCCCGACGCGATGATCTCGATGTCGGCGGCGATGCTGGGGCGCAGGCGCACCACGCTGTAGGCGAACCACAACGCCAGCGGCAGGCCCGCCGCCAGGTCATAGAGTTTGGTGTTGCGCACCGCCAGCAGCCGCGGATCGGGGCTGGCGACCGGCGCCAGCGACCAGGCCAGCAGCGCCAGCCAGCCCAGGCCCAGATTGGCGATCAGCCCCTTCCACACCAGTTCGGCCGGTGTGGCGCCCGCTATGGCGAAGAAAGCGGGAAACAATTTGACCAGGATGACCTGTTGCAGCGGCGCGATCACCAGATTCAGCGCCAGGATCACCCAGAAGCGGCGGTGGCCCTTCTGAAAGGCCAGCACCGTGGGCAGGAAGAAAAGGAAAAGCGCCACGCCCCATACCAGCAGCGTGAAGGGCGACAATTGCCCCGTCAGGATCAGGTTCAGCATCGTTCCCCCCGGATGACGTATCTTATGCTCGTGATGTTCATGTGGCCGTGATGTTCATGCGTTTGACGGCCGCCGCGCCAGCAGCGCCACCAGTTCCGCGACCTCGGTGAATGTCCCATCCGGCGACAGCGGGCGCAAGGCGGCGCGCAACCGCGCGGCGAATTCCTCCCGCCGGCCGCCCAGCCGGTCCGGCGCGCAGGTGGACATGGAAAAGGCCCGTCCCAGGATATCCTCCACCGTCAGCGGCTGACGGATGGTGACCGACAGTCCGTCCAATTCGGTGAAGGCCGAGGCGAACAGGAACGGTTCATAACGGCGGTGGCCGCCTTCGCGCGCGCGCGCATCTTCGTTCTCGTCGCGGCCGAACTTGCGGGCCACATCGCACAGCGTCTTGAACCAGCGGTTTTCCGCCACCGGCGGATGGGCGTCATGGAACAGCGCCACGCCGCCGTCCGGCGTCACGATCCGGTCCAGCATGGCCAGCGTGGCGGCGCGGTCCATCCAGTGGAAGCTGCGCCCCATGGCGACCAGCCGGTACGGCCCCATGTCCGGCGTCAGATCGCGCGAGCCGCCGCCGCGGAAATCCACGCGCACGCCCGCCACCTGGGCGCTCTCACGCGCCGCCGCCAGCATGGCCGGTTCCGGGTCCAGCGCCGTCACCGCCAGGCCCATGCGGGCGAAGGGAATCGCCAGCATTCCGGTGCCGGTGCCCAGGTCCAGCACCGCATCGCCCGGCGCCAGCCCCGCCAGCGCCACGACCCGCCGCAGCAGCCGGTCGGGATAGGCCAGCCGGTAGCGCTCGTAAAAAGCGACATTTCCGGCGAACAATCCGGGACTAGCGGGGGTTTCCAAGCCGGAACCTTTTGGACTTTGCTTTGTTCATCATGGGCTTATACTGCCTCGACGATAGATCAGGCACGAGGGATTTCGCGGCCTGGGCAGGCGCAAGGCGCGATATGGGCAACCGGCCCATGCGCGGCGCGCACCGCGCTCGGGACGGCAAAGACCCGCGCCGTGGACAGGTTACCGATGGCCAACATTGCACTCGTGGATGACGACAAGAACATCCTTGCCTCCGTCAGTATGCTGCTGGAGCAGGAAGGCTATCAGGTCCGCACCTTTTCCGATCCCGCGGCGGCGCTGACCGCCCTGACCACCGCCCCGCCCGACCTGGCGGTGCTGGACATCAAGATGCCGCGCATGGACGGGCTGGAGCTGCTGCGCCGCCTCAAGCAGGGCACGCCCGACCTGCCGGTGATCTTCCTCACCAGCAAGGACGAGGAGATCGACGAACTGATGGGCCTCAATGCCGGGGCCGACGATTACATCCGCAAGCCCTTTTCCCAGCGCCTGCTGCTGGAGCGGGTGCGCGCCGTGCTGCGCCGCGCCGAGGGCCGGTCGGCCGCCGCCCCCGCCAATGGCGGCGACGCCAAGAAGGAGGCGCTGGTGCGCGGCAAGCTGGCGCTGGACCCGCTGCGCCATGAATGCACCTGGGACGGCAAGCCGGTGCGCCTGACCGTCACCGAGTTCCTGATCCTGCAGGCGCTGGCGCAGCGGCCGGGCTTCGTCAAAAGCCGCGACAGCCTGATGGACGCGGCCTATGACGACCAGGTCTATGTCGATGACCGCACCATCGACAGCCACATCAAGCGGCTGCGCAAGAAGTTCAAGGCCGCTGACGACGATTTCGAGATGATCGAAACCCTGT
>CALDFO010000211.1 GCA_937942205.1 uncultured Alphaproteobacteria bacterium | reverse complement strand
TGCTGGCATCGGCCCCGGCCATCAGCGCCCCCAGCGCCGTCCATGTCCCGCCCTGATAGATCAGCTGCTGGCCGGTGCCGGTCACAAAGGCCGTCAAGCCGTCGAACGGCGTGAAAAAGCGCCAGCCGCCATCCAGACAATGGGCGATCTTGTAGGCGTACCCGCTCCAGGCGCCGGTGGGCGACGCGCCCAGAAGATAGGCGTCGCCATCGGCGGGCGAGGCGGGCGGCGTGTTGACGAACTGGCCCTTGAGATACAGGGCGATGACGGCGTCCAGTTGCGCCAGCGCCTCGTTGAGGGTGGCGGCGTTCAGCTCCTGCATCTGCGCCAGTTCGGGCAGCTTCAGGCGCGGCGTGCTATCGGACATAAAGCAGCTCCTGCTTGCGGCGTCCGCGCCCCAGCAGCGCGGACAGTTGATAGACATGGACGGTCAGCGGATTGGGCAGGCCCGACGGAAAATCCGCCGCCTGCTGCGCCGCCGTATAGACCTGCGCATGTTGCGGCACCGCGCTGAAGCGCCGCTTCACGCCGCCGCCGTCCAGGATGTCCAGATCGTAAAGTTCGCGCGTCTCGCTCATCGCCGTTTCGACCGGGCGCAGGCTGGCGGCGGACGGATCGCGGTCGCGCCGCTGCCACCGGATGATCAGATCGGCCCCGTTCCAGGAAAAGCCCACATGACAGGGCGCCAGGGGAATCTGGCCGACGCCCTCGAAGGCCAGCACCGCGCCCTGCCAGCTGACGTCCGCGATGGGCCGGGCCGCCGGTCCCCAGCGGTAATGGAAGACCTGCCGTGCCTCGCCCGCCGCCAGCCCGGCCTGCGCCAGCGCCGAATCCAGCACCACAACCGCCGCCCCCGCCGCGACGGGATCGCGCATCTGGACTTCGCTGCCGCAGCGCCCGCGCAACAGGCCGGTCAATCGGTATTCGCCAGGCCCGGTCAGGGTGGCGGTGGCGAACTGCAGCACTTCCCAGCCGCCATCGCCATTCTGCACCGCCAGCGCATTGGCGCCGCCCAGCACCGCGGCCTCGCTGGCGCTGAACAGCGCGCCATGGGCCAGCTTGACGGCCAGGCTGTTCACCCGGTCCCAGCGCCGCCACGGTCCCGACCAGAAATCCTGGGTGGTGACGCCCAGGCTGGCAGGCCGGGTCAGCACCGCATCCAGCGCAAAGCCGGAATCGCTGACGCTGCGCAGCACCGCGACATCGCCGGGCCAGGGATCGGCAAAGGCCGCCAGGAACGGCGCGGCGGTGTTCTGTCCCGCCGCCAGCCAGGGCAGATCGAGAAACAGCAGCTTCACCCGCCCGGCCCGCGTCACCGTCTGCGACAGGACCGGCGCGCGCGTCGGTCCGGCATAGACATCATACAGCGACGGATCGGTGGCGATGGCGCTGACGGCGCGCGCCGCGCCATCCTCGATCTCGGTCACCCGCAGGCGATGTTCGCGCCCGTTCACCGCCAGCAGGATTTCGTCCGCCGGTTCCAGCGCCAGCGCCGAAGGCGGCAGCGCGAATGACGCGCGCTCGCGCATCGCCCAGGCATCCTGCAACAGCCGCGCCCCGATGCCGCCCGCCTGCGCCTGGTCCATCACCAGCGGCAGGCTGGAGGTGGCGATGCGGTTGGAGCCGCCCACCAGCCGCTGGGCCGAGGCGACGGCCTGGCGATAGTCCTGGTCGCCGTCAATGTAGGTGATGCGCGAGGCCAGCGGCAGATCGCTTTCCTGCGCCCGCGCCAGGGTGAAGCGCGCCTGACGCTCCGGCAGCGCCAGATCGTCCTCGTCCGCCGCCGCCAGCGCGGCGCGGCCGCGCATCACAAAGCGGATCACCCCGCCGCTTTCCACCGCATCGAAGAAGAAGGCCGCCGCCAGCGGCTGCAAGGCGTCGCGGACGCTCATCGGCTCGGTCACGGCATAGCC
>CALDFO010000210.1 GCA_937942205.1 uncultured Alphaproteobacteria bacterium | reverse complement strand
AGGCATAGAAGGCGTAGGAGGCCAGCAGCAGGAACACCCGCCGCCCGGTCAGGGAGCGGCGCTCCAGCAGCCGGAACACCAGCACCGCCAGTCCCAGGAACAGGAAATAAGGATAGGAATTGAAGGGCATACCTTCGTGTGCCTCGCCGCCAGCGTTGGCCAAGGCTTATCGGGGAAAAGGCGGCTTCTGGCTATTGGAACGAATAGGGAACATGCTATGGAGGTGGATAACAGGCCGGGCACGGATGACCCGGCCGCCGCCGCCGTCTAACGTCCGCGGCAACAACGGAGATGAATTATGGCCGGTAGCGTCAACAAGGTGATTTTGGTCGGCAATCTGGGCAAGGACCCGGAGGTGCGCCGCATGACCTCGGGCGATCCGGTCGTCAATCTTTCCATCGCCACCTCCGAGTCCTGGCGCGACAAGGCCAGCGGTGAGCGCAAGGAAAAGACCGAGTGGCACCGCGTGGTGATCTTCAACAAGAACCTGGCCGAGGTGGCGGAGAAGTATCTGAAAAAGGGTGCCAAGGTGTATGTCGAGGGCCAGCTGCAGACCCGCAAGTGGACCGACAAGGACGGCGCCGAAAAATACTCCACCGAAGTGGTGCTGCAGAATTTCCGGGGCGAACTGACCATGCTGGACGGCCGCAGCGGCGGCGGCGAGAGCGGCGGCGGCTTTGGCGGCAATCGCGGCGGCGCCAATGAGGCCCCCGCCAGCTTCCAGCGCGATGAGCTGGATGACGAAATTCCGTTCTAGGTCCCGAAGGGCCGCGCGGTCCGCCGCGCTTCTGGCATTGTTGCTGTTGCCGGGATGTGTGTCGTCGTCGGGCGTTCCGGCGGCGCGCATCGCCGAAGGCGATATCGCGGCGGCCTATCTGCCGCTGCGCAAGCGGACCAACCTGGGCATCGACAGCGACAATGGCGCCGCCGTGGTGATCGCGCCCGGCATCGCGGTGACCAACGCCCATAACCGCAATCTGGTGGATCCGGCCAGCGTGATCGGCGCGCGGCGCGACTATGACCTGCTGTTCTTCCGCACCGCCCGCCGGTCCGCGCCCGCCACCGCCCAGCCGGTGCCCGGCGCGGCGGTCACCGCCTATGGCCAGGGGGTGGACGGCGAGCTGCGCACGGCGCGCGGCGTGATCCGCCAGATCAAAACCAGCCCCGGCGCCGCCATTGCCGACTGGTTTACCTTTGCCGGCAATGCCGGACCGGGCTTTTCCGGCGGGCCGGTGCTGGATGCGTCCGGGCGGCTGATCGGCATCACCTTCGGCTATAAGGATTCGGGCCGCGAAAGGCTGATTTACGCCTATGACATGGCGCGGGGGCGGGCCGAGTTTTCGGCGCTTCCCAAACGGTCAAATTAGCCTTTTGCGCCAAGGGCTTGCCGGGGCCTAATTTGCTGGTTTACCGGCGTCCGAAATGCTAGGAATCACGCCGGTTTTCCGGCCGTCCCACGGCGTTTGATAGGCGCAATTTGACCGACAACACCGACACGCTGCCCCCGTCCGAAGGCGGCAATCCCGTGGCCGCCATCGCGGTCGAGGACGAACTGAAGCGGTCCTACCTCGACTATGCGATGAGCGTCATCGTGCAGCGCGCGCTGCCGGACGCCCGCGACGGCCTCAAGCCCGTGCACCGGCGCATCCTCTTCTCGATGCACGAGAACGGCTATGACTGGAACAAGGCCTATCGCAAGTCCGCGCGCGTGGTCGGCGATGTCATCGGCAAGTATCATCCCCATGGCGACCAGTCCATTTACGACGCGCTGGTCCGCATGGCGCAGGATTTCTCCATGCGCGCCCCGCTCATCGACGGGCAGGGCAATTTCGGCTCGGTGGACGGCGATCCGCCCGCCGCCATGCGCTACACCGAGGTGCGGCGCGCCCGGATCGCCCATGCCCTGACCGAGG
>CALDFO010000209.1 GCA_937942205.1 uncultured Alphaproteobacteria bacterium | reverse complement strand
CCGGTGGTGCGGTCTGCCGCCGCCGCCATTGTCGGCGTACCGGATAACCTGACCGGGCCCCAGAAAGCCCTGCTGAAGTCCCTGGCCTGGTGGGCAGCCATGGGCCACGCGACGGTCTCCCGCGCGCAGGCGGCCGCCATTGCCCGCTGGAAGCCCAATGGCAGCAACGTCAAGGATCGGACCACGGAACTGAAGCGGCTGGGGCTGGTGGAACAGCCGGAGCCCGGCACGCTGGCGCTGACGGCGCTGGGCACGGCCGCGGCGCCGGAGCCTGATACCAGCCAGAACCTGCCGGACAGCATCCGGGCGATCCTGACCGGCCCCCAGCTCAAGGTGTTCAACCAGCTGCTGGAGATGATGGACCCGCCGGGCGGCGTGTCGCGCGCTGACCTGGCGGCGGCGCTGGAGTGGGAGCCGAACGGCTCGAACATCAAGGACCGCATGACGGAGCTGGTGCGCCTGGAAGTGGCCGAATATCCGCGGCCGGGTTTCTGCCGCCTGCAGGACTGGGTGCAAAATGGCTGAGCGCGTCATCGCCGTCGAGTTCGTCAACCCGCCCATCCCGCTCCGGCAATTTGACTGGTGCGCCTGGTATGAGGGCGAAGAGGAAAAGGGCGAATGTGGTTTCGGCCGCACCCGCGAGGAAGCCATCGCTGAGCTGCGCCGGGATTATGGTGAGCCGGAGCCGGTGAGCATGCCGTCGGTGGCCTACCGCATGGGGCGCCTGACCGAAGCGGACTATGACGAGGCCATCGCTGACCTGCAGGCGGCGCGCGCCCAGGCGGTGGACACGATCCACGGCGGCTATGCGCACAGCTGCGCCATCTGCACCGACGGCGATCACACGGCGGAGAGCTGCCATCACAATCCCCTGGTGCTGGCGCGCCGCTGGGCGCGGGCGAGCGCCGTGTTCGTCTGCTACCATTGCGGCTATGTCGCCTATTCGGACGCGGAGGCGAAGGCGCACTTCGGCGCCAGCGAAGATGAAGTGGCGCGCTGCCTGGTCGCCAAGGCGCCGGAGATGTGGAAGACGGTCCCGGCCTTCCCCACCAACGGCTGGATCATGGACCTGGACAAGCTGCTGCTGGCCAAATACGGCCAGACCCCTGGCGGCACTGTCGTGGCGGAATCCATTTCCCTGGTGCTGGCCAGCGCACCGGCGCCGCCGGAAGAGATCCCCGGCGAGAACGAGACCGCTTCCACGCCTGGCGGACTGGCATGACGCTGGCCGTGGTCAAGCTGATCCCGGCCGGCCCCTATGCGGGCCAGGCGGCGCTTGTCCGCAATTTGCTTTACAGCGCCAGCTTGGCGGTCCTGCAGGATGGCGAGGCGATCGAGACTTTCCATTTTGAGAGCTGGACAGATGCTGTCGATGCGCTAGATAGCTGGGACGGCCGTGGCAGGCCCCAACCGCGAGGAAAATCACATGACCAGACCAAAAATCCCTGACGGCTTTACCGTCTGGACCGGCGGGAAAAACCCGGTGCCGGGCAAGCGCGTGACCATCCTGTTCCAGGACAGCGAAGTGGTGACCGGCGATTCCGAGATGTTCTATTGGGATTGGAAGGCGGCCGGGTCCGGCGGCGACATCCTGGCATATCGCATCGAGGAGGCCCGCCATGGCGGATGAACCTGCGCAGCCCACCACCTGGTCCAAGACGAAATACATTGTCCAGAGCCGCGTGGTGTCGAAGGGCGTGGCCGGTGACCGGGCGAAGTGGCAGCGCATGCCCCAGCTGTTCGACAGCATGTATGACGCCATGCTGTTTCGGGATCGCTACGACGCCTTCGTGAAGGCCGGGAATTACGACGGCCCCAAAACCAACCCGTTTGAAATCGCCATGAACGAGCTGATCGCCATGATCGTAAAGATGGTCAAGGAAGACGGCGGCTATATGGAAACCCGCATCCTGAAGCGCACCATCACGGATGAAGTGATTGAGGAAATTGAGAAGGTGAAAATTGGCTGAGAACAGCGGCATTTCCTGGACGGATCACACCTTCAATCCCTGGCTGGGCTGCACGAATGTGGGCCCTGGCTGCGATCACTGCTATGCGGAAAAGCTGGTCACCACCAGGCTGGGCGTCGGCTGGGGTCCAGGCGCCCCGCGCCGGCGCACGAAACCCGGAAACTGGGCGAAGGTCCGCAAGTGGCACCGCGAGGCGGACGCCTTCAAGGCGCAGCACGGCCACTATCCGCGCGTGTTCGCGGCATCGCTGGCGGACATCTTCGACAATGAAGTGGACCAGGCCTGGCGCGATGACTTCTTTGCGCTGGTGAAGGAAACGCCCAAGCTGCAATGGCTGATCGTCACCAAGCGCATCGGCAACGTAAAAAAGATGCTGCCGGCGGACTGGGGCACGGGCTATTCGAACGTGGTGCTGATCATCACGGTGGTGAACCAAGCGGAGGCGGACCGCGATATTCCCAAGCTGTTCGAGACGCCGGCGCAGCGGCGCGGGCTTTCGGTGGAGCCGATGCTTGGCCCGGTGGACCTGTGCGAGCACCTGGGCATGTGGTGGAACAGCACCATGGGCGCCTTCGAAAGCGCGGGGGCAAGGATGAACACC
>CALDFO010000208.1 GCA_937942205.1 uncultured Alphaproteobacteria bacterium | reverse complement strand
GACCATCATCTATCTCAACGAGCATGAGGATGCCGAGATCACCCGGGCGGCAGTGGTGCGGGAAGGGCGGCGCTGTCTGCTGGTCTCCGGCGATGTGACCCGGCGCAAATTCTGCTTCGATGCCGTGCGGAAGGCCGTGCGGGCGTTCGGGCGGCTGGACATACTGGTGAACAATGCCGCCTTCCAGCTCCATGTTCCGCGCTTCGAGGATCTGACCGAGGCGCATTTCGACAAGACCATGAAGACCAACCTGTACGGCTATTTCCACATGGCCCAGGCAGCGCTGCCGCATCTGGGCAGGGGCGGGTCCATCCTCAACACCGGCTCGGTCACCGGCATCCGGGGCAGCAAGAATCTGGTGGACTATTCCACCACCAAGGGCGGCATCCATGCCTTCACCCGCAGCCTGGCGGCGCATCTGGCGCCGCGCGGCATCCGGGTCAACGCCGTGGCTCCCGGTCCGGTCTGGACGCCGCTGAACCCGGCGGACAAGGAAGGCGGCGACGTGTCGGAATTCGGCGCCGATACCCTGATGAAGCGTCCTGCCCAGCCAGAGGAGATCGCCCCGGCCTATGTCTTCCTGGCCAGCCCGCAATGCGCCTCTTATATCACCGGCGAGGTGCTGCCGGTCATCGGCGGCTATGGCGGGTGAGCCGGGCTTAATCCAACATCTTCTCCAATGTGGACAACGCATCGGCGTCCCGCGCCGGCTTGTCCCAACGGATGCGGCTGACGCGCGGAAAACGCATCGCCACGCCTGACTTGTGGCGGCTGGAGCGTTGCAGCCCCTCAAAGGCGATTTCCAGCACCAGCCCGAAATCGGCATTGGCGCGCACGCCGCGCACCGGGCCGAACCGTTCCACCGTATGGTCGCGCACGAACTTGTCCAGGCGTTTCAGTTCCTCGTCGGTGAAGCCGAAATAGGCCTTGCCGACCGGCGTCAGATGGCGGTCGCCATTGGCGTCCTGGCGCCAGACCCCGAAAGTGTAGTCGGAATAGAAGCCGCTGCGTTTGCCGTGGCCGCGCTGGGCATACATCAGGACCGCGTCGATCACATGCGGATCGCGCTTCCATTTGAACCAGGGGCCTTTGGGCCGCCCGGCTTCATAGAGCGAATCCCAGCGCTTGAGCATCAGGCCCTCGGCGGCCTGAGGATCGCCCGCGGGCGGGTTGGCGCGCAGCGCCGCCAGTTCCGCCCAGCCGCAAAAAGGCTGCAGGGGCGACAGGTCTATGCGCGGATTGTCCAGCCGCGCCACAAAGCTTTCCAGCCGGGCGCGGCGTTCCCGGAAGGGCCGGTGGCGCAGGTCTTCCGCGCCATCCAGCAGCAGATCATAGGCGCGGATGCCCGCCGGATGGCGCGCCAGCAGTTTGGTGTCGGCCGTCTTGCGGTTCAGCCGCTGCTGCAGGTCGCCAAAGGGCGCGGCCCGACCCTCGCGCAGGACCAGCAGTTCGCCATCCAGCACGCCGTCGCAATCCAGCGCCGCGACAATGTCGGGAAAGGCGGCGGCGATATCCTCGCCGGTGCGGCTGTAAAGACGCCGCCGGCCGCGCTCGCTGGCGGCCTGCACCCGGATGCCGTCCCACTTCCATTCCGCCGCATAGTCGTCGGCGTCATAGCGCGCGAAGTCCGTCGCCTC
>CALDFO010000207.1 GCA_937942205.1 uncultured Alphaproteobacteria bacterium | reverse complement strand
CAGATGGGCCGGAACCGGGTCCAGCGTGACCACACAGGCCTGGGTGACATCGGCCATCAGCCGGAAGGTCAGGCCGAAATGGACCGGCCCCAGCTTGCGGACGTCCACCGCGACATGGAATGCCTCCACCGACAGCACACCCGACCAGCGGGCGATGGCGGCGCGCTGCTCCGCGTCGGCGCTGAAAGTCACCGCGTCGCCGGCATTGCCCAGGCGCGCCAGATTGTAGGAATGGGAAAGCGGCAGCGTGTCGGTCATGTCATTTCAAATGGTGGGAAGCGGGCCGAAATCCAGTGTTCCGGGCACGGACAGTTTCAGGCTTTCGCGCGCCGCCAGGGCATAGGCGGCCAGCCCATGGGCGCGTCCATCGGGCGCCGCGCCGCGCCACAGGTTCCGGGCCAGCGCCGCCGCCAGATCGTCCGGCGTCGCGGCCGCCTCATAGACCGACAGGCGGCCGTAAAAGGCGTTGGCGAAGGCCTTCATCTTGCGGCCCAGGCCCATGTCGCCGCTGCCCTGTTCGCGCATCGCCTCGTCGAAGCCGACAAAGATCGCGTCGGTCAGCCCCTGCGCCGCCTTGCCATGGCCGCCCGCCGTCAGCGCCGACAGCGCCAGCCAGCCATGCAGCGCGATCAGGTCGAAGCGCCCGTCGATCGTGTCGGGCACCGCGAAGGCGGTGTAGAAGACCGGCGCCCGGGCGCGGGCCACCACCGCCCCGTGCAGCGCATGGCCCTGGCGGGCGGCGTTTTTTCCAAGCAAATCCAGCATTTTAATGTTCCCGTCGGCGGCCAAGCCTTGCAACCGCCCGCGCCCGAGGTTAGCACACCATCAGGGGCCGGAGCACAAGGTCGAAGGCATGAAATTTTCCGTTGTTTCCCAGGTTTTGGCGGTGTCGCTGGTCGCGCTGGTGATCGCCTGCGCCCCCGTCATCAGCCAGCGCGGCTATCTGCCCGACCCGGACGGCGAAAGCGCCATCAAGGTCGGCGCCGACACCAAGACCACGGTCCAGTCGCGGCTGGGCTATGCCTCCACCACCGCCACCTTCGGCGGCGACAGCTGGTATTATATCTCCCAGACCGAAAAGCAGGTGGCCTTCTTCCAGCCCACCATTCTCAAGCGCCAGATCCTGGCGGTCTATTTCGACAAGCAGAACAAGGTCACCGGGATGCGCCGCTACTCGCTGGCCGACGGCCGGGTGATTGCCTATGAAAGCCGCGAGACTCCGGCGCGCGGCCGCGAGCTGACCTTCCTGCAGCAACTGCTGAACGCCACGCCCGGCACCTCGGCCACCAACATCCAGGAAGTCAATCCGGGCAACGGCGGCGGGCCTATTCCTTAATTTCAGTTACCCCCATCCGTCACAGCTCAGGTCTGCTCCGCAGACACTTCGCTGCGACACCTTC
>CALDFO010000206.1 GCA_937942205.1 uncultured Alphaproteobacteria bacterium | reverse complement strand
ATAGGAATAGGTATAGCCCAGGATCGAGCCGCTGGCCGATCCGGCGGCCAGACGCACTTCCAGCGGCGCGCCGGCATAGGGGCGCACCTTCTCGAACTTGTAGGTATAGCGCAGGCCCACGCTGGAATATTCCGAGATGGGGAAGCCCAGGCGCATCACCGCGGCGCTCACATCGCTCTGATAGGTGGCCTGGTCGTAATTGGTCTGCACCTTGTAGAGGTCGAAGCCCGCCGCCAGCTCGCGGTCCAGGAAATAAGGCTCGGTGAAGCTGAACTGGACCTGGCGGGTGATCTGCGAGGCCTGCAGGCTGACGCGGACATTCTGGCCGCGGCCGAACAGGTTGGCCTCGGTATAGCTGACCTCGCTCAGCAGCGCGGTGGTGGACGAATAGCCCAGGCCCACCGACAGCGAGCCGGTGGACTGTTCGGTGACGTTCACCGTCAGGTTGGTGCGGTCGGGCTGGCTGCCCGGCACGTTCTTGACTTCCACATTGCTGAAGAAGCCCAGGCTGCGGATACGGGTGCGCGAACGGTCGATCAGCACCCGGTTGAAGGCGTCGCCTTCCTGCAGGCGGAACTGGCGGCGGATCACCCGGTCCAGGGTGCGGGTGTTGCCCGCGATGTTGATCCGCTCGATATAGACGCGCGGGCCCTGCACGATGTCGAAGGACAGGTCGATGGTGCGGCTGGCCGCATTGCGCTTCAGGCGCGGGCGGACGTCGGCGAAGGCATAGCCCTTGGTGCCCGCCGCATTGGTGATGGAGTCGATCGCCTTCTGCACCAGGTCGGCGGCATAGGTCTGCCCCTTCTTGGCCTCGATCAGCGGCAGAAGCTCACGCGGCGTCAGCTCGCGGATCTTGGAATCCACCGTGATGGCGCCGAAGGTGTATTTCACCCCCTCGTCCACCGTGAAGTTGATGAAGAAGCTGCGCCGGTCGGGCGTCAGCTGCGCCACCGCACTCAGCACCTTGAAGTCGGCATAACCGCGATTCATGTAGAAGCGGCGCAGCGACTCCCGATCGAATTGCAGCCGGTCCGGGTCGTAATTGTCGTTGGTGGCCAGGAATTTCCACCAGGCGCTTTCGGTGGTGGCGATCTGGCCGCGCAGCGTGTCGTCGTCGAATATCTTGTTGCCGCTGAAATTGATGCGGCTGACGCCGGTGGTGGGACCGTCGGAGATGGAGAAGATCAGGTCGACGCGATTCTGCGGACGCTGGATGATCTGCGGGTCCACCCGGGCGGCGAACTTGCCGTTGCGGCGGTACAGTTCGATGATGCGCTGGACGTCGGCCTGGACCTTGGCGCGGGGGAAGACCGCGCGCGGCTTGATCTGGACTTCCTTGGTCAGATCCTTGTCGCTGATCTTGGAATTACCCTCGAACACCACCTGGTTGACGATGGGATTTTCGGTGACGCGGATGGTCAGGGTGCCGGTCGCGCCGTCGAACTGGGTCTTGACGTCGCTGAACAGGCCGGTGGCGGTCAGGGCGCGCAGCGACTGGTCCACCTCGGCGGCGTTGTAGTCGTCGCCCTCGCGCACGCCGACATAGGTCAGCACCGTGCCCGCTTCCACGCGCTGGGTGCCGCGCACCACGATATGGCGGATGACCCGGGGGGCGGCCTCCGTGGCCGGCGCGGGTTGGGCGGCAGGATTGGCCGCCGCCGCGGCGGCGGCGTTGCCCGACTGGCGGTTCAGTTCCTGGGCGCGCTCGTCGGCGCCCGGACGCAATTGCGCGGCGGCGGGAACCGCGGCAAGCGCCAGAACCATGCTGGCGGAGGTTGCGCGCAACAACCTGCTTCTTGGCGATGTCCGCATTCTGCGTCCGGCAACTCGTTTCATGGGCCTGCGCGCGACAGGCCGGATTTCAGAAAAGATTCAACCGGACCAGGTCATTCCAGGTCGTCAGCAGCATCAGCCCCAACACCAAGACCAGCCCAAGCCGAAACCCGACATCCTGGGCCCGCTCACCCAGCGGGCGTCCCAAGACAGCTTCCACTGCATAGTACAGAAGATGGCCCCCGTCGAGGAGCGGAATCGGAAAAAGGTTGGCCAGACCGATGCTTACAGAAAGGATAGCCACCAGATTCAACAGCGGCAGGAAGCCGAAATCGGCCACCTGGCGGGTCATGTTGGCGATTCCCACCGGACCGCTGAGCTGGTCGGCGCTGCCCCGGCCGGCCAGGAGCTGGCCGATTCCCAGCACCGTGGTCTTCATGATGTTCCAGGTTTCGGCGCCCGCCACGCCCACCGCCTGAACCGGGTTGTAGTGTTCCCGCACGATAGGCGCCTTGGGGTCCGGGCGCACCCCGATCACCATCTGGCTGACGGCATTACCCAGCACGTCGCGGGTCTTCATCAGCTTGGGCGTGACCTGGACTTCCAGCGGCTTGCCCGCCCGCTCCAGCCCGATGGTCAGGGTGCTGCCGCCGCTGACCGAGATGATGGCCGGAAGCTGCTGGAAATCGTCGATCCGGTCGCCGTCGATATGGGTGACGCGGTCGCCGCCGCGGATGCCCGCGATGTCGGCGGGACTGTCCTTGGTCACCGAACCGATGATCGGCGTGACCATGGCCTTGCCCTGAACCATCACCAGACCGGTCAGCAGCACCAGCGCCAGCAGGAAATTGGCCAAGGGACCGGCGGCGGCCACCAGCGCGCGCTGGCCCACGGGCTTGAGCGCCAGCGCCCCTTCCCGCTCGGCGGCGTTCATGTTTTCCACCGCCGCGCGGTCCGGCGTGGAGGCGGCGTCGGCGTCGCCCGCGAACTTCACATAGCCGCCCACCGGGATCCAGGACAGGCGCCAGCGGGTGCCGCGCCGGTCGTTGAAGCCGAAAATCTCCTTGCCGAAGCCCACCGAGAACACATCCACCTTCACCCCGAAGGCGCGGGCCATCAGGAAATGGCCCAGCTCGTGGAAGAACACCACCAGGGTGATCACGAACAGGAAGGCGGGCAGGCCCAGCGGCGTCCAGGAGATCAGGCCGTGAATGGCGTCGAACATGTCAGCCCCTTACCTGTTGGCAGATTTCCTCGGCCAGGACGCGCGCGCGCGCGTCGCAGCCCAGCACACAGTCCAGGTCGCCCGCCGGGCCGTTGCTGCCGAAGTCGCGCTCCAGCGTGCGGCCGACGACATGGGAAATGTCCAGGAAACCGATACGCCGGTCCAGGAACGCCTGCACGGCGATCTCGTTGGCAGCGTTAAGAACGGTGGGCGCCAGCCCGCCGGAGCGCATCGAGTCGATGGCCAGATTCAGGGCCGGGAAACGGTCATGGGCCGGGGCCTGGAACACCAGGCTACCCAGGGTGGCCAGATCGAGGCGGCGCGACGGCGACGGAATGCGGCGCGGCCAGCCCAGGGCATGGGCGATGGGGGTGCGCATGTCGGGCGCCGACAGATGCGCCATGGTGGTGCCGTCCTCATAGCTGACCAGACAGTGGACAATGGACTGGGGATGCACCACCACGCCCAACTTGTCCGGCGGCAGGGCGAAAAGGAAATGCGCCTCGATCAGCTCCAGCCCCTTGTTCATCAGGGTGGCGCTGTCCAGGCTGATCTTGCGGCCCATCGCCCAGTTGGGATGGGCGACCGCCTCCTCCACCGTCGCGGCCTTCATGCGCTCCAGCGTCCATTCGCGGAACGGCCCGCCCGAGGCGGTGATGGTCACCAGTTCGGCTTCCGAGGCGTCGCCCGATCCCAGCACCTGAAAGATGGCGTTGTGCTCGCTGTCCACCGGCAGCACCTGGGCGCCGGACCGTTCCATGGCGTCGCGGAACACCGCGCCCGCCGCCACCACGCATTCCTTGTTGGCCAGCGCCACCACCACGCCGCGGCGCACCGCCGCCAGCGCCGGTTCGATCGCTGCCGCGCCCATGATGGCGACCATCACGAAATCGCTGGGCCGCGCCGCCGCCTCGATCACCGCCGCGCGGCCCGCCGCCACGTCGACGCCGGTGCCGGACAGGCCGTCCCGCAATTCATCCAGCAGCGCGGGATTGCCGATCACCGCCAGCCGGGGCTTCATCACCCTGGCCTGTTCGATCAGCGTCTTGACATTCTCGCCTGCGGTCAGCGCCACGATGGGCAGCGCATCAGGACCATGCAGCTTGCGCACATGGGCGATCACATCCAGCGTGTTGACGCCGATCGAGCCGGTGGAGCCCAGCACCGTGACACGGCGCGACAGCACCGCGTCGGTGGCGGGCAGTTCGTCGAAAATCTTCGTCGCCGCGATGGCCTTCACGCCCAAATCCTCACGCCCATAACCTTACGCCCACATGCCCTATGCATGCCCCCCGAACATGGGGTTGAATCCGGCCCCGAACACCAGCAGCGCCAGCGCCACGCTGGCGGCGAAGGTGGAGTCCACCCGGTCCAGCACCCCGCCATGGCCGGGAATGAGCGCGCCGGCATCCTTGACCCCGAAACGGCGCTTGACCCAGGATTCCAGCAGGTCGCCGCCATGCGCCGTGAAACTGAAGAGAAAAGCGAAGCCCATCGCCGCGAACACCGAGAATCCGAAGAAGGCGATGTACAGCCCGAACACCATCGCGGCGGTGATGCTGCCGCCGATGGTGCCCGCCCAGGTCTTGCCCGGCGACAGCCGGGGCGCCAGTTTCCGCCCGCCAATCAGCTTGCCGAACACCAGGGCCCCGGTATCGGTGGCCCAGACGATCAGGAACAGCCCCAGCACGATCATCGCGCCCTGGGGCGGGATATCGCGCAGCGCCACCAGCGCCAGGGCCGGAACGCCGATATAGAGCACGCCTGCGGCGTGCCAGAGCGGATTGTCGTCGCGCCGCCGCGCCAGCAGGAAGGCCGCCGCCGCGCCCACCGCCAGCAGCACGAATCCCAGAAGGACCAGGCCTTCCATCAGCGCCAGGATCGCCAGCCCGATGGCGGCGGCGGTGACGATGGTCTGGACATGGATGGGTTGCTGCTCGGCGCGGGCCCGCATGGCGGGCGACCGCACCAGCCGGTGCCATTCGCGCGCCGCGAACAGGGCGATCAGCGCGGTCAGCCCGGCGAACAGGTTGACGTTGGTCAGCAGCATGACACAGGCCAGCACGGCCATGAACAAGCCCGCCAGCAGGCGGACCCACCACCCCGTGCGCGACGCCTGTGCGGGAATGGATTGTGTCACGGTCACGCCACGGCTTCCGAATCCAGCGCCCCGAAACGCCGTTCACGGGCGGCGAACTGTTCCAGCGCCCCGGCCAGCACGGCGCGGTCGAAGTCCGGCCAGTGCGTATCCAGGAACAGCAGTTCGGCATAGGCCGACTGCCAGAGCAGGAAATTGGACAGGCGATGCTCGCCGCTGGTGCGGATGATCAGGTCCGGATCGGGCGTGCCGGCCGTGAACAGGCGCGAGGCGAACAGGTCCGGCGTGATGGTTTCCGGGTCCAGCCGCCCTTCCTTGGCGGCGCGGGCCATTTCACGGGCGGTGGCGGCGATCTCCTCCTGCCCGCCGTAATCGAAGGCGAAGGTCAGGTTCAGGCCGGTATTGGCGGCGGTGCGGTGCTCCGAATCCTGGATCATCTGCTGGATGTCGCCGGCGACGCGGCCGCGATGGCCAATAATCCGCATACGGACGTTTCGTTCCACCAGCTCGTCCATGTCGCTGCGGAAATAGGCGCGGAACAGCCCCATCAGGGCGCCCACCTCGGTCTTGGGCCGCTTCCAGTTCTCGCTGGAAAACGCGAACAGGGTCAGATTTTCCAGACCCATGTCGCAGGCGGCGCGCACCGTCTCGCGCACCGCGCCCATGCCCGCATAATGCCCCGCCTCGCGCGGCAGGTACCGCTTTTTCGCCCAGCGGCCGTTGCCATCCATGATGATGGCGACATGACGTGGAAGGGAACTGGCGGGCGCGCTGGTCATGGCTTTCCCTTTGGCGCCTTTCGCACGAAAGGCGCCGGGGCCATGATGATGGCGACAGGACGCGGAAGGTGCGGGGATTTGGGCGCGTCCGACATCAGACCTGCATGATCTCCTGCTCCTTGGCATGGAGCATGGCGTCGATGTCCTTGATGTTGGCGTCGGTCAGCTTCTGCAATTCGTCGCCCTTGGTGTGATGCTCGTCTTCGCCGATCTTCTTGTCTTTCTCGAGGCGCTTGAGCAGGTCCATGCCGTCGCGGCGCACATTGCGGACCGACACGCGGGCGGCCTCGGCGTATTTGGCGGCCAGCTTGGAGAGTTCCTTGCGCCGCTCCTGGTTCAGTTCCGGCAGCGGAATGCGCAGAAGCTGGCCGTCCATCTGCGGGTTCAGCCCCAGCCCGGCGTCGCGGATCGCCTTGTCCACCGCCTTGGCCAGCCCCTTGTCCCAGACCTGTACCGTGATCATGCGCGCCTCGGGCGTGGCGATGGAGCCGACCTGGTTGACCGGCACGGTATTGCCATAGGCCTCGACCATCACCGGATCCAGCAGCGCGGCGCTGGCGCGCCCGGTTCGCAGGCCCCCGAACTCGCTCTTGAGGGTGGCGACCGCGCCCTTCATGCGACGGTCCAGTTCGTCCTTGCTGTAGGCGTCGGCCATCTGTTCTCTCCTCCAATGGGCACTCCGGGAATCCCGCCCAAAGCAGCGGGACCAAGACTAGCCCAAACCGGGCCGTCCACCCCAAGGGAAGTGCCTATTTATCTTCCACAATGGTGGCCCGGCCTTGGCCGCGCAGCACCCGGGCCAGCTCGCCCGCCTGGGCCAGCGAAAACACCAGGATGGGGATGCCATTTTCCCGCGACAGGGAAATGGCCGATGCATCCATGACTTGAAGATCCCGGGCTAACACCTCGTGATAACTCAAGGAATCGTAGCGGACCGCATTGGGATCCTTCTTGGGGTCGGCACTGTAAACACCGTCCACCTGGGTGGCTTTCAGCATGGCGTCACAGGCCATTTCGGCTGCCCGCAGGGCGGCGGCGGTATCGGTGGTGAAGAAGGGATTGCCGGTTCCGGCGGCGAAGATCACCACCCGCCCCTTTTCCAGGTGGCGCTCGGCCCGGCGCCGGATATAGGGCTCGCAGACATTGTTCATGGCGATGGCCGACTGGACCCGGCAGGACAGGCCGGTGCGCTCCAGCCCCGCCTGCAGGGCCAGGGCGTTCATCACCGTGGCCAGCATCCCCATATAGTCGGCGGTGGCCCGTTCGATGCCCTTGGCGGCCCCGGCCAGGCCGCGGAAGATATTGCCGCCGCCCACCACCATGCAGATCTGGGTTCCGGCGTCGGACGCTTCCTTCACATCGACCGCGATGCGGTCGATGGTGTCGGTGTCGATGCCGAACTGGCCGCTGCCCATCAGGGCCTCGCCGGAGACCTTGAGCAGGACCCGCCTGTATTTTGGTTGGGGTGTTTTCGGCGCGTCCGGCATCGAAGCGTCCCCTTCCGGTCTAGCGATTACCTGCCATCTGGGCGACTTCGTCGGCGAAGTCGGCATCGGCCTTCTCGATGCCCTCACCCACCTGGAAGCGGACGAAGCCGTCGATGCTGACCGGCGCGCCCAGATCCTTGCCGGCCTTCTCGACCAGCTTGGCGATCTGGGTCTCGCCGTCGATCACGAAGGTCTGCTGCAGCAGCACGGTCTCTTCGTAATATTTGCGCATACGGCCTTCCATCATCTTCTCGACGACGGCTTCGGGTTTGCCCGACTGCAGCGCCAGATCCTTCTGGATGGCGTATTCGCGCTCGACCACGGCCTTGTCCAGATGCTCGACCGTCAGGGCCAGCGGCGCGGCGGCGGCGACATGCATGGCGATCTGCTTGGCCAGCGCGGCCAGCTTGTCCTTGTCGGCGGTGGACTTCAGCGCCACCAGCACGCCGATCTTGCCCAGTTCGGGCGAGGCGGCATTGTGGACATAGGCCGCGACCGCGCCGGGATCGACGCTGATCGCCGCGGCGCGGCGGATGGACATATTCTCGCCGATCTTGGCGACCAGTTCGGTCAGGGTCTGCTGCACGGTGGTGCCGCCCATGGGATGGCCCAGCAGCTTTTCCAGGTCGCCGCCCTGCTTGAGCGCCAGCGCCGTGGCGGTCTTCACAAACTCCTTGAACTCCTCGTTGCGGGCGACGAAATCGGTCTCGGCATTCACTTCCAGCAGCACGCCGGCGCCGTCGTCCACCGCCACGCCCACCAGGCCCTCGGCGGCGGCGCGCCCGGCCTTCTTGGCGGCCTTGGAGATCCCCTTCTTGCGCAGCCAGTCGATGGCGGCTTCCATATCGCCTTCGGTCTCGTTCAGCGCGTTCTTGCAGTCCATCATGCCCGCGCCGGTCTTGTCGCGCAGGTCCTTCACCATGGTCGCGGTGATGTTCGCCATTGGAATCTCCGTGTCATGCCCGCACGCGCTGGGCGCGCGCGGGCCTTGTCTGTAGAACTTAAGCGGTGGCCGGTTCGGCTTCGACC
>CALDFO010000205.1 GCA_937942205.1 uncultured Alphaproteobacteria bacterium | reverse complement strand
GCCGATCCCCGGCGCCCCTTCATTGTCTCCGGCGCGCGCGAGACGGTGGGGGGGCGGCAATCGGAATTCGACATGCGCCGCGAGGGCGAGAAGATTTCCGTCGTGCTGATCGCGGGCGACGCCGCCGTGGAAAGCGGTGGGCGCAAGACGGTGCTGCAGACCGGCCAGCGCCTG
The DNA here is from genome assembly GCA_937942205.1 of uncultured Alphaproteobacteria bacterium. Lineage (GTDB taxonomy): Bacteria > Pseudomonadota > Alphaproteobacteria > Micropepsales > Micropepsaceae > Rhizomicrobium. The sequence continues at coordinate 9,591 of CALDFO010000205.1, read as the reverse complement.
GTCGCCACCACCGGCGACATGCGGCTGGACAAGCCAAGCCTTCAGCCGTTGCTGGCCTGGCAAAAAGGCCAGGCAATCCTGGAAAACGAGAGGCTGGCGGACGCCATCACCGAGATGAACCGCTATAGCGGGATCAAGCTCATGCTGGGCGATGGCGCCATCGCCGATCTTCACGTCAGCGGTGTCTACAAGGTGGGCGACAATCTGGGCTTCGCGCGCTCCGTCGCGCGGCTGCTGCCGCTGCGGGTGCGGCAGTCGGGTGACAAGGTGCTGTTGCTGATGGATCCCGAACGCATGCGGCAGGGATAAAATCCCGCCTCCGGGAGTACGGCATCAGATGGCGTGCGTGACCTCGCCAAACCACAGTGCCAGGCCCCGCCGGAGCGTGCGCTGCGCCGTGCTTCTGCTTCTGGGGTCGGCGCTGCTCTGCGTGACCGCCCACGCACAGGGCACCCTGCCCGCGAGATTGTCGCTACCCGCCATGTCCCTGTCGGAAGCACTGAAGCGCATTGCGCAACAGAGCGGCAAGAATATCCTCTACATGCCTGAAGTGGTGGCCGGCTACAGCGTGCCCGCACTCGACACGCAATTGCCCGCGCACCAGGCCGTCGCGTTGCTGTTGCGCGGAACCGGGCTGGAAGTGGTGTCGGATGGCAATGACGGACTTCTGATCCAGAAGATCGCGCCGCCGCCGATCGTTCCGGCCGAGTCGCCGCCGCCCATGGAGCAAATCGTCGTCACCGGCTCGCGCATCGCAAGTGACATCCATGTGCCGACGCCGGGCACGGCCCTGACCAATCAACAGTTATCGGCATTAAGTCCGCAGAGCCTGCCGGCGGGGTTGGCCAAACTGCCGGTTTTCGCGCCGGTGCGCGGCAGCGACAGCGCCTCCGATGGCGGCTATCAGGCGACGGGCAACTATCTGGATATCTATGGCCTGGGCCCCATCCGCACCCTTGTGCTGATGGATGGCCATCGCGTCACCTCGACCTATTTCGACGGCACCGTCGATATCAACACCCTGCCGCAGATGCTGATCCGCCGGGTCGAGATCGTCACCAGCGGCGCGTCCGCGGTCTATGGCTCGGATGCCGTGTCGGGTGTGGTCAACTTCATTCTCGACAAAGAGTTCGAAGGCCTCAAAGCGCAGGCCCAGGGCGGTCTTACGACCTGGGGCGACGCCAAGTCCTTCCGTCTGGGCGTGGCGGGCGGCGAAAAGCTGGACGCGCGCCTGCATTTCGAATGGAGTGCGGAGTTCTTCAACCGCGACATCATTCCGGCGGACCCCAGGCCTTATGGCCTTGCAACGTCATCGCTGGTCGGCTCGGGGGCCGCGGCCGCGCCGCTGCGAACCGTGACCAACACGCGGCTGTCCGGTGCTCCCTTTGGCGGGCTCGTCACCAGCGGACCGTTCGCCGGCCTGCAATTCGCAGCGGACGGCACGCTGGCGGCGTTCGATCCCGGCACGCCCACCAGCACCAACGGCGTCGCCGTGGGCGGTGACGGCGGTTACAAAAAGCCGTCTTTCGTGCTGCCGTCCCTCCAGACCGCGCAGGCGTTCGCCCGGCTGGACTATACCCTGAACGGCAATGTCACCGCCTATCTTCAGACGGGCTACTCTCACACCCGCACCTGGTCGCACGAACAGAACCTGGTTTCGACCTCCGGCTCCAACGCTCTGACCATCTACAGCGGCAATCCCTACCTGAAACCCGCCTACCAGGCGCAGCTCACCAATGCGGGCGCCGCCAGCTTCAACCTCAACCGCTACAATGAAGACTTTGGCGGCCTGCTGAACCTGACCAACCATACCAGCACCGGGACCATTTCCACCGGGCTTCAAGGCAGGATGTTCGGCGGTTTCAATTGGGAATTCTATTACACCCATGGCGAAGGCCGGGTGGAACAGGTCACCCGCGAAAATGTCAACACCCAGCGCCTCTATGCCGCCATCGACGCGGTGACCGATCCGGCGACAGGGACCATCGTATGCCGCGTGACCCTGACCGCGCCCGGCGCTTATCCAGGTTGCGTGCCGATGAACATACTGGGGCACGGCGCGCCTTCCCAGGCCGCCATCGCTTATGTCAACGGCCAGACGCGCTGGAAGTCGATCAATACCCTGGATGACTTCGGCGCCAACATCACCGGCACGCTGTTTGAGGGCTGGGCCGGCCCGGTCAAGATCGCGGCCGGTATCGAATACCGCCTGCAGAGCCTGGTGGAGACTTCCAGCGTCAGCGACAACACCTTCGATATCCGGAATTTGCGGGTGGGCCTGGACGGCAACACGCCGCCGACGGGCGCCCTGCTCTGGACCAAGAACGTCACCGCGCCGATGCATGGGGCCAACGCGGTCTATGAAGGCGACGTCGAACTGGACGTGCCGCTGCTCAAGAACCTGCCGCTGGTCCAGGCGCTGTCGGTCAATGGCGCGGGGCGCGCAACCACCTACAGCACCTCGGGTCAGGTGCAAACCTGGAGAGCCGGGTTGGACTGGCAGGTGACGGACGACATCCGCCTGCGCGCGACCCGTTCGCGCGACATCCGTGCGCCAACGCTTTATGACCTGTTCCAGAATCAGACCGGCAACATCTCCGGCCTGGTGGACTATCTGACCAATACCGGTGGTTCGGTGGTGAATATCACCGGCGGCAATCCGAAGCTGGTGCCCGAGGTGGCGCATAACACCACCGCCGGCATCGCCTGGCAGCCGCGCTGGCTGCCCAATGTCACTGCCGCGCTGGACTATTATCACGCGGTCATCGACAACGCGATTACCGTCGTCAGTGGCGCGGCACCGCAGACCGAGCAGGTCTGTATCGCATCGGGCGGCACGTCACCGCTTTGCAATCTCGTGGTGCGCCCGCTGCCCATCACCAATACCACGCCGGCCAATTATCCGACTCGGAACTACAACGTTAAACAGAATGTTGCCTTGACCTATGCCGAAGGCGTGAATATCGCGCTGGACTATGAAGCCGATCTCGGCCGCGCCTCAGATCCGCTCGCCGGGGTCCTCAACCTGCACCTGATGTGGTCGCATCAGCCGACGCTGAAGTCCCAGACCCTGCCGGGCGCGACCATCATCAATGCCGCGGGCACCTCCCAGACGCCCAAGGACCGCGTCAGCCTGCAAGCCGGCTATGTGCAGGAGCCGTTTGGCATAACGGTGCTGGAACGCTATTACGGATCATTCCATCTCAGCGGCAATCCGACCCTGATCGCCGCCAACGCGATCCCGCCCTATTGGCAGACCGACATCAACCTGACCTATGATATGAAAGCCTTCGGCGTACCCAGCCAGGCGTTCCTGAACATCAACAATCTGTTCAACCAGTTCGGCGGCAACTGCTGCGCTTTCACCAACAATCCCGGTATGCAGTATCCGGTGGCGTCCTTCACCGACCGCATCGGGCGCTATTTCGTCGTCGGCATACGCTTCGCGGCGGATTGACCGGCAAGCACTTTCCTGCCGGTCTATTTCGGACGCGACCCCGGCTGAAGGCCCGGCTGCCAGGACCGGATGCACAGGATACGCGACGTCACCTTGGGCGCGCTGTAGTAGCCGACCGTGGCGTTGGCACGGTAATAGTAGGCATCGCCGACCCCGGCAGAATAGCGTCCGGCCACGCCGTCCTTGCCGCTGCCGGCCACCTGTTCGCCTTTGCCGTCCAGCACCAGATAGATTTCTTCCTCACGGGGATGGTGATGCGGGAAGTTGGTGCCCCCGGCGTCGATCTCCATCAGGAACAGACTGGTCACCACGCTGCCGATGTCGATGCGGTCGCGGGTCTGGCTGCTGTCGCCCAGAAGCAGGCGGTAATGCGTGGAGCTGGGATGGCTCCCCACCAGCTCAAGCGGCACATTGGCGATGTTGTCTTTGAGAGGATGGGGCGGCATGACCGCGGGCGCGAACCCGGCGGTGCGATAGCCCATCACCACCACCGTCACCGGCGCGGCGGATATGTTGCGCAAGCCGTGCGGCAAGGTCGCCGGAAGATACAGGAAATCCTCCGTCGCCAGGGCGACGGGCGCTGAGTCATAAACGGCCGTGGCGCTCCCCTTCAGCACGACATAGATCTGGTCCTCCTGGGGATAGCGCACCGTCTTGCAGCTGGCGCCCGGGTCCACCTCCACCAGCGCAAAACGCGCCACCCCGCTTTGCGGATTGGCGTCCGCATCGCCCTCTCCGAACATGGGCTTGAAACGGCATCCAGGCGCGGACATGTCCGACACAACCTCTTTCAGGGAATTCGTGTTGCGATGCAGAAAGGTCGGATCGATCTTGCGTTCAGCGTCAGCCGCCTGCGCCGCACCCACCATCAGCACCAGGCCCGCCGCCGCCATCATCCATCGCCTGTTCATATTTCTCCCCATGCCGGACACGATTTTCCCTGACCGCTAGACGAACGGCGGCAGCAATCCCTCAAGCAAAAATTTCGCGCTTCTATTGCCCGGCCATCTGGCCTTTGTTTGCGGACGAAACGGGCTGGAGACTCAGGAATGAAACATATCCTCGCCGGGCTGATCCTGCTGGGCACCCTGCCCGCCTCCGCCCAGAGCGATCAGTGGCCCACCTTCAACGGCGACGCCATGGCGCAGAAATATTCCACCGCCACCCAGATCACGCCACAGAACGTCGCCCGGCTGCGCCAGGTCTGGAGCTTGCACACCGGCGACGTATCCGACGGCGCGCCGGGCCCCGATGGAGGCAAGCGCGGCCGCACCTCCTGGTCGGCGACGCCGCTGTTCGTCAATGACACGGTGTATGTCGGCACGCCTTATTCGCGGGTTTTCGCGGTTGCGCCCGACAGCGGCAAGGTGAAATGGGTCTATAGCCCCAAGGTTGACTTCAAGAAGCTGCGGATCATCAAAAGCCGCGGGCTGGCCTATTGGCGGGCTTCCGCGCCCATTGGCGGCCAGCCCTGTCAGAAAATCCTGTATGTCGGCACCGAGGATTCCAAACTCCATGCCGTCTCCGCCGATACCGGCAAGCCCTGCGAAGGCTTCGGCAGCAAGGGCGTGCTGGACATCAACCAGTGGAACACCGTCAACCCGTCCCTGAAACTGCTGATCCGTCAGCCGCCGGCAGTGGTAGGCGATACGCTGGTGATCGGCTGGGCCAGTGAGGACCTGGTGCTCGAGAAATCCCCACCCGGCACCGTATTCGGCGTTGACGCCCGCACCGGCGCGCTGAAGTGGACTTTCCAGATCATTCCCGAAGCCATGCGCACGCGTATCGGCACCGCCAATGTCTGGGCGGGGATCTCGGTCGATCCCAAGACCCGCATGGTCTTCCTGCCGGTCAGTTCGCCGGAATCCAACTTCTATGGCGGCAACCGCAAGGAGGCGATGCCCCTGGCGACCTCCGTCACGGCCCTGGACGGCGCCACCGGCAAGCTGATCTGGAGCCGCCAGCTGGTTCACCACGATATCTGGGACTATGACACCGACTCGCCGCCGACGCTGATCGACATCACCCGGAACGGCAAGACGGTGCCCGCGCTGGTGCAGGCGAGCAAACAGGGCTTCCTGTATGTGCTCAATCGCATGACCGGCGAGCCGGTCTATCCCATGCCGGAGCGGAAAGTACCGGCTTCGGATGTGCCGGGCGAACGGACATCCGCGACCCAGCCCTATGTCAGCCTGCCCGAGCCCACCGTCAGCGATCATTTTCCCGGCATCTTCAAGCTCGCCGATATTCTGAGCCTGGGTTATTGCAGCCGGGAATACGCCAAGCTGCGCGACGACGGGAAGTTCACCCCGCCCAGCCTGAAAGGCTCGATCGCCTTTCCGGGCAAGGTGGGCGGCGTGGAATGGGGCGGCGGCGCCGTCGATCCCGTCAACCAGACCTATGTGGTGAACAGCAACAATGTGGTTCAGGTCTACAAGCTGATCCCACGCGCCGAATATGAAGCGGCCGCGAAGCGGGGCGAAAGAAGCGGCGCGCCCCAGACCGGCGCACCCTATGCCGTGGATACCTATCCCTTCCTCAATCCCCTCGGTATGCCCTGTTGGAACCCGCCTTATGGCACCCTGTCATCCTACGATTTGAAGAGCGGCAAGCTGTTGTGGCGCAAGCCCTTCGGCCAGGTGCAGCAATGGGGCTTCATGATGCCGCGATCCTGGGGTTCGGTGACGCTGGGTCCGCCGATCATCACCAAAAGCGGGCTGGTCTTCATCGGCGCCTCGATGGACAGCCGCGTACGCGCGATCGACCTGAAATCCGGCGAGGTCTTGTGGAAAGCCCGGCTCAGCGCACCCGCCGTCTCCACGCCCGCGACCTATACCTATCGCGGCAAGCAGTATGTGGTCTTCGCCGCCGGCGGCAACCCCATCCTGATGCCCAAGCTCGGCGACGAGCTGGCGGCCTTCGCCTTGCCGGATGGACCATGAAAAGCCGTCTCGCCGCGCTTCTGCTGTTATCCGCGCTGCCGGCGAGCGCCGCCGGCTTGCGCATCGCCGCCGTCGATGTCGAAGGTGGCGGCGCGTTGCTGATGAAGACGCCCGAAGGCAAGAGTCTGTTGATCGATACCGGCTGGGCGCCGGGCCAGGGCGGCCCCGATGCGGCCAGCCTGCCCTCCAGCGCCGAGCGCATTGCCGACGCGGCCAGGACCTTGGGCATCAGCCGCATCGATTACCTGGTGATGACCCACTATCACGCCGATCACCTGGGCGGGCTGGAGGCCCTGCTGGCCCGACTGCCCGTCGATACCTTTATCGATCATGGTCCCAATCGCGAGCCGATGCGCGCCGATCTCACGCCGCAGCAGCGCGCCAACGCGCCCGAGACCCGCTATCCCGCCTGGACCGCAGCCTGGCAGGATCACCGCCATCTTTCGGTCGCGGTGGGCGACACGCTGGATGTGGGCTCGCTGCATATCCGCTTTGTCGCATCGGACGGCAAGGTGCTGGAAGCGCCTCTGCCGGGCGCCGGGGCGGCAAATACCGCCTGCGCGGACGTGCCGCCGCCACCACGCCTGGGCGGCGAGGAGAACAACCGTTCGCTGGGACTGCTGATGACCTATGGCCGCACCCGAATGCTCAACCTGGGCGACCTGACCTGGGAGAAGGAGATCGCCCTGTTCTGCCCCACCGACAAGATCGGACCGGTCGACATCTATTTCGTCACCGGCCATGGCATGGATCTGTCGGGCAGCCCGCCCACCGCGGCGCTGAAGCCGCAGATCGCCATCATGCAGAACGGACCGCTGAAAGGCGGGGACGCGGATGTGATCCGGACGATCGAAGGCTATCCGGGCTTGAAAGGCTTCTGGCGCAGCCACGACACCAGGCGTTATCCGGACTTGAACGGCGATCCTCATGTCATCGCCAACCGCGACGGCGAACCCGACCAGGGCCATGCCATCATGGTCGATGTGGACCGCGACGGCGGAATCACCGTCACCAACACCCGTAACGGATTTTCCCGCCGCTATACCGCGCGCTAGCGCGCATACGGCGCCAGAAGGTCGCGCCAGACGGCGCGCGCCAACTGCTTTTCCATATCGCCCAGCGCCACCGGCGGCTTCTGGCCGGGCGGCGTGCGGGTGGTGACGGTTTCGGGAAAGATGCCGCGCATCACCATCAGATAGGGCATCACATTGGGGAGCGAGCGCAGCGCGAGGATACGGGCGAACAACTCCTCGGCGCGGGCGTGGTTTCCGGCGTTCCACATTTCGAATACCCGCTGGAACAGGTCGGTGCAGAACATCGAAGGACAATAGCCGTCAAAGCCCAGGCTGAGCTCGTTCAGCATCTCGGTGCAGCCCTTTCCGGCGAAAATGGCGACCTTGCCGCCGGTCAGATCGCGAATGGCGCCGTAGCGCGCCAGCGGATCGCCCGCCTCGTCCTTGACGCAGGCCAGTGTCGGGGCAGCGCGAAAGACTTTTCCCACCAGGTCCACGCTCATCTGACCCTGGGTCTGCAGCACCAGTGGCAAGGGCGAGGCCGCGCCGATACGGCCATAATAGACCACCATTTCATCCTCGCCGGCCTTGGGCGGCGGCAATGAGATGATGGCGTCGGCGCCATGCGCCTCGGCATGACGCAGCAACCTGAGCGACGTCTCCAGATTGCCGTCCGCGGCCTGCACGCCGATCATCACCTGTGTGCGCGTTCCCCTGGCCGCGGCCAGCAGCGCTTCAGCGCCTTGCAAGCGCTCGTCTTCACTCAGCATCGTCCAGTTGCTGGCCAGCTGAGGCCAGATCAGGCCGGGAACACCGGTGCGGGTGCAAAAGCGCACCTGATTGGCCAGCGCCGCAAGGTCGAGCTTGTCATCGGTGGTGAACGGAGTCTGGGCGATGGGAAACAGCCCGCGCAGTTTCGCAGGCGCGGCCCCGGCGCTGCGTATGGTGGCGGCCAGGGCGGCAAAGCCCTGCAGAAGAGTACGGCGTCTCATCGTGACACTCCAAAGCGGAACTCGGTGATCTCGTGCAGCGGCTTTTGCGGCGTCACCAGGGGACTGGCGAAATCCGGCAGGTTGGGCGCGTTGGGCGCGCGCTGGGCTTCCAGCGCCACGCCGCCGCGCCGGTGATACCCTTTTTGCAGCGCCACCTCGGGCGGCATGTAGTTGCCGGAATAAAGCTGCATGTCGGACTGGGTGGTCCATTCCTCCATCGTGCGGCCCGATACGGGGTCTTCCAGCCGCGCGGCCAGCCGCAGCGTGCCGGGACGCCCGTTGAGGCGATAGTTCACGCCATAGCCGTGCACCAGCTGAATCAGCGGATCGGGATCGTCGATATGCGCGCCGATGCGCATGGGACGGCGAAAATCGAACACCGTGCCGGTAACGTCACGCACCTCGCCGGTAGGCGTGTTGGTGGCGTCGCCCGGCGTGATCGCGTCGGCGTTGAGCGTCAGCAGGTGATTCAACACCGTGCCCTCGCCCGCCAGATTGAAATAGGCATGATTGGTCATGTTGACGATGGTGGGTCTGTCGGTGGTGGCGCGATAATCCAGCCGCAAGACGTTGCCGCGTGTCAGGGTATAGGTGACCTGCACATGCACCGTGCCGGGAAACCCCATGCTGCCGTCGGGATCGACCAGGGTCAGGGTGACGCTCGGCTCGGCTCCGTTTCCGGCTTTCGCCCGCCAGACCCGTTGATCGAATGTCTTGCCGTCCTTGGTCCGGTGATAGGTGACGCCATCCACCACATAGGTTTCATCCTTGATGCGGTTGGCGTAACGGCCCAGCACCGCCCCATAATGCGCGCTGCGGCCCAGATAGTCCGCGCTGGTATAGTCGGCCAGACTGTCGAATCCCTGCACGACCTGCGCGAACATACCCTTGCGGTCGGGCGCGCGCACGCCGACCAGGACGGCGCCATAGTTGGTGATACGGGCTTCCACGCCGTTGGCGTTGGTCAGGGTGTAAAGCGTGACGGGCTGGCCGTCCCAATACCCCCAGGGCGCGCTGGTGACACGGGCCTGGACGCCCGTCACCAGCAAAAGCAGGAATGCCGAAATGCGCGCCAGCTCTATCATGCGTCCCCCAAGCCAAAGGGCGCCATGACTGACGCCCTTTGTCCTATTCGGTCTTGAACCTCAGGCCCAGCACGAAATAGCGGCCAATGCGGTCGGTGAAGG
>CALDFO010000204.1 GCA_937942205.1 uncultured Alphaproteobacteria bacterium | reverse complement strand
GACGGCAACGCCATGGTGCTGCGCGCGGGCCTGCCGCTGCAGGACATGGAGTTCGTCCAGTTCCATCCCACCGGCATCTTCGGCGCGGGCGTCCTGATCACCGAAGGCGTGCGCGGCGAAGGCGGTTATCTGACCAATTCGGAAGGCGAGCGTTTCATGGAGCGCTATGCGCCCAACGCCAAGGACCTGGCCAGCCGCGACGTGGTCAGCCGCGCCATGACCATCGAGATCCGCGAGGGCCGCGGCGTCGGCCCGAACAAGGACCATATCCACCTGCATCTGTCGCATCTGGACCCCAAGATCATCCATGAGCGGTTGCCCGGCATTTCGGAAAGCGCGCGCATCTTCGCGGGCGTGGACGTGACCAAGGAACCGATCCCGGTGCTGCCCACCGTGCATTACAATATGGGCGGGATTCCCTGCGCCTATACCGGCGACGTGCTGACCCTCAAGGACGGCAATCCGGACTCCGTGGTCCATGGCCTGATGGCGGTGGGCGAAGCGGCCTGCGTCTCGGTGCATGGCGCCAACCGGCTGGGCTCCAACTCGCTGATCGACCTGGTGGTGTTCGGCAAGGCGGCCGGCGTCCAGGCTGCGCAGGAACTGGAAGGCGTCAAGAGTCATCACGAACTGCGCAAGGATGCGGGCGAGGACGCGCTGGCCCGCTTCGACCGCCTGCGTCACGCCAAGGGCCCCACGCCCACCGCCGTGATGCGCGCCGCCATGCAGAAGGCCATGCAGGAGGACGCCGCCGTGTTCCGCATCGGCGAAAGCCTGGAACAGGGCAAGAAGCGCATCGCGGACATCTATGCCCGGCGCGGCGATATCGGCATCCAGGACCGTTCGCTGATCTGGAACACCGACCTGGTGGAGACGCTGGAATTCGACAATCTGATCAGCCAAGCCGCCGTCACCGTGGCGGGCGCCGCCAACCGGCAGGAAAGCCGTGGCGCCCATGCCCGCGAGGATTTCTCCCAGCGCGACGACGCCAACTGGATGAAGCACACCCTGGCCTGGCTGAGTGTGGATACCGGCGACGTGAAAATCGACTACCGCCCGGTGCACAACTACACGCTGACCAACGAGGTCGAGTATATCGCCCCCAAGGCCCGCACCTATTAAGGCCCGTACCTATAAGCCGCGCATCCCAGGCCGCGCGCGGTCAAGGCGAGCGGCTATTGACGGCGCGAACCACAGGGTGAACCTTGGCGGGGCCCGTCCGTTTCCTGCCGCGCGGACATCCACGCATCCGAGGGATTTCATGCTCGCCAAGGCCATTATCACCGCCCTGTTCGCTCTGACCGCCTGGGTGGCCCTGCCGGCCCAGCAAGCTGTGGCGCAGGCCGTCCGCGCCAGCGCCGCCACCCCCGCCCCCGCCGACCGCGCCCGGCAATGGCTGACCCTGGTGGACGACAAGAACTATCCGCAGAGCTGGAGCGAATCCGGCGCCGCCTTCAAGGCGCGCCAGAAGGCCGAAGACTGGGCCAAGAGCGCCGCCGCCCTGCGGAACCCGCTGGGCGCCATGTCCAGCCGCGACCTCAAATCCATCGACGCCAGCCGCAGCAATATCGCCGTGATCCGGTTCGACACGGTGTTCGCCCACAAGGCGGCCAGCGTGGAAACCCTCACCCTCACCTTCCAGAATGGCGGCTGGGCGGTCACCGACTACGCCATCGAGTGACCCGATCGGCCCGCATGGTGCGGATTTCCGCAACATTTGGGTAACCATTGCGGGGGTAGGCTGGAGACGCGCAATCCCAGAAGCAGCCTTTTCAGCCATGACGGAAACCTGGACCATCAGCGTCGGCGGCCGCGTCTACGGGCCTTACAGCCTGGAGCAGATGCAGGGCTTTCACGCCGAAAACCGCCTGGCCGACCATTCGCTGGTCGCCCGCGCCGGTGAGGAACAGTTCCATCCCGCCTCCGAGGATGCCGCGCTGGCGCCGATGTTCCAACCTGTGTCCCCCACCGCCGATGCGGCCCCAGGAACCGCAGCCGAGACGGCGGCGGAAGCCGCTCCCACGCCGCACCGCTTCGGCCGCAGCGACAGCGACAGCCAGACGGGCGAACCGGCCCATTTCGTGATCGTGGCCGACATGAAGTCCCGCTCCATCACCGGCATCGAGGAAGAGATTTTCAGCCTGGGCGAAGCGCACCGCTTCATGCCCCAGGCCTGGGTGCTGCGCAGCTCCGCCACCATCAACACCATCCGCAACGCGCTGGTGCAGAAGCTGGGCAAGATCGACACGCTGTTCATCGTCGATGCGGCGCATGACAAGGCCGCCTGGTTCAACTTCGGCCCGGAAAGCGACACCCGCATCCGCAAGATGTGGACCCGCCCGGTGGATTTCCAGGGCGTCGAAAAGCGCGCGGCCCGCCGTGCGTAGCACGGCAGAGAATAGAATCCGCGCATAGCCCCGCCGCGCATAGCGCGGCAAAACAATAAAATCCGCGCATAGCACGGCAAACAATAAAATCCGCGCACAACTCTGACGGTCTTTACCGCGCCACCAATCCCGCCGCATAGCGCCGGGCGTTGGCGACATAGATCTGCGCCGACCGACCAATCGCTTCGCCCTGTTCGTCCGACAGCGCCCGCACGGCGCGGGCGGGCGCTCCCAGGATCATCTGCCCCGCCTCGAAACTCTTTCCTTCGGTCACCAGTGCGCCCGCGCCCACCAGCGAACCGGCGCCGATATGGGCGCGGTTGAGCAGGATCGCGCCCATGCCGATCAGGCAGTGATCGTCCACCCGCGCGCTGTGCACGATCGCCCGATGGCCGATGGTGACGCCGCGCCCGACGACCACCGGCTGGCCCGGATCGGCATGGATCACCGCATGGTCCTGAATGTTGGAGTCCGGCCCGATGGTGATCCCGTCATTGTCGCCGCGCAGCACCGCGCCGAACCAGACGCTGGCGCCCGGCAGCAGCCGCACCTTGCCGATCAGCACCGCGTCCGGCGCCACCCAGCATCCGTCGCCGAGTTCCGGCGACACACCGTCCAGGCTGTAAATCGGCATGACCGTCCCTTCGCGAATCCGACTTTGATAATTCACACACCGGCCCGCGAAAAACGATAGCCTAGAAACAGGCGGCGTGATTCGCCTGAGTGACACGCCTGAGTGACACGGGGGTAAAGGCACTGGTGCAACTCGCACTGCGTTCGCCGACTGCATCCGGGGCCGGTTTTCCGGAACCTCCCTCGCCTGCCGTTCACATTTTCTCATCACACATCGGGAGTACTTATGGCCAAACGCTCCATGCGTTCCAAGTCGCGTGACTCTGCCTATGCGTCGCAAGAGAATGTCCATGCCCTGTTTCCGGGCCGCGCCGGTTCCCGGTCATGGACACCGCACGACCCCGATGCGCAATTCCGCGACCGCAAATATGTGAAGAACATCCGGGCCATGAGCCCGGCCCAGCAGGACTTCATCGACGCGATGCAGGACAACAGCGTCGTCCTGGCCCTGGGGCCCGCCGGCACCGGCAAAACCTATCTGGCCATCGCCAAGGCGGTCGAGGCGCTGGAGGCGGGCAAGGTGAGCCGCATCGTGCTGTCGCGTCCGGCGGTGGAAGCGGGCGAAAGCCTGGGCTTCCTGCCCGGCGATCTGCAAGAGAAACTCGCGCCTTACCTGCGCCCGCTGTACGACGCCCTGACCGAGCGGCTGGGTACCAAGCGCCTCAAGGCCATGCTGGCGGACGGCGTCATCGAGATCGCGCCGGTGGCCTATATGCGCGGCCGCACCCTCAGCGAATGTTTTGTGGTGATCGACGAGGCGCAGAACTGCACCTATACCCAGATCAAGATGCTGCTGACCCGGCTGGGCTGGCGTTCGACCATGGTGCTGACGGGCGATCCGGATCAGACCGATCTGCTGCCGGGCATTTCCGGTCTGGCGGAGATCGCCGAAAAGCTGGAGCGGGTGCCGGATATTCCGGTGGTACGGCTGGCGGAAGGCGACATTGTCCGTCATCCCCTCGTCGCCTCGATGCTGACGGTGCTCTGATGCTGATGGCGCTCTAAAGACCAAGGCGCGGGCGCATCCACGCCGCCCGCGCCTTCGTCTTCAAATGACGCTGCCGGCGTCCAGCACCAGAAGCCCCAACAGGAAAGCCCAATAACCGGCGATGGTGGCGGCGAAGCCCCAGGCCAGCGCGGAACATTCCTTGCGGCGGAACGAACGGGTCGAATTCTCGAACAATACGCTGGGCCCGGCCACCGCCATCACCGCGTAATAGGCCAGCGTCTCGGCCCGGCTGCGCGGCTTGCGCGCCAGTATCCGATAGAGATTGGCCACGATGCCGGAGGTCACCAGGCCGCCCGTCACGGCGAACAGTATCAAAATGACATGCCGCATGGGACGCCGGTCAACCTTCCCCGGGCCGGACCATGGGATCGGTCGCGGGCCGGAACAAGAGTTTCCGCATTCCGGTCCCAAGTTGGGCCTGAAGCCGGGCTTGCGGTTGGGCCTGGCGCAGTTCCTCGGCCACCGCCTGCCAGCGCGGGCCCGGCGGCGGCAGAGCGCCATGAAAAAAGGCGGCAAGCAGGAACGCCGCGCCGGCTTTGAAGAAAAGTTGCATGTCCCAAAAAGACGCGAAATTGATGTTTCCGGGTCACGCATCGCAAGAATTGGGCTAGGCGGGCGGTGCGCCTCTCCTGCGGCAAATGCCGCGATGTTAAGTAGCGCGAATGCGCCAGGCGGGGGCCCGGAAGGACGAAATTCACCAGCATTCCGGCTGGGTGATCCCGCTCGGCTTCCTGGCCGCCATCCTGTTGCTGTCGGGGCTGTTCCTGGGCTGGTATCTGCGCCCCGGTCCCAAGCCGTCGGGCGAGGCCTTCACCGGCCAGTCCGGCGCCGTGGACCTGCATGTGCGCGGCGTGCCCTTCAAGGTTCCGGCGAACTATCTGGACGGCGCCGCGGCCCGGAACGGCGGCGATGTGAACAGCCTGGCGCTGGCCGCCCTGTTCCCCTCCATGCGCGGCTATACCGAAACCGATGCCGCGCTGTTCCACGGCAATGCGCCCGACACGCCGGTGGTGCGGATATCGCTGCGCGCCGATTCCGTCAGCCTGGACGGCAGGGCCCGGCTGGCCCGCATCTATCGTCCCTATATCCAGGGCGCGGGCACCGCCGGTCCGTTCGGCTTGACCCGCTATGAATTCGCCCGCAATTCCGGTTACGAGCGCAGCGAGCTGTTTGCCGGGGAAAGCGGCGGCGATCTGCTGCTGTTCCTGTGCGAAAGGCCGTCGCCGAACCTGCCCAGTCCCAATTGCATCGCCATCGACCGGCCGCTGGCTGAAGGGTTGAGCTATACCTACCGCTTCAAGCGCGCCTGGCTGGCGCGCTGGCGCGAAATGTCCGGCGGCGTCAGCGGACTGATCGAACGGCTGCGGGCGCCGGACTAGGAATCTCTGTTGGTCGCGGTTCGGGACGCAAAAGCGTTGCGCGCTTTTTCCGGGACCGGTTTAGACGCGGCTGGCCGGGGCTTCCGGCAGGTCCATTTCCAGGATCGCCATGTTGAAGGCATAGGAGACTTCGCCGTCTTCTTCATCCTTGAACAGCACGCCGACAAACTCTCCGGCGATGTGCACTTCCACCGAATCCGGCTGCTTGGGGCGTTCCACCACGGTGATGGTGTCGAGACGGAA
Organism: uncultured Alphaproteobacteria bacterium; assembly: GCA_937942205.1. Classification (GTDB taxonomy): domain Bacteria; phylum Pseudomonadota; class Alphaproteobacteria; order Micropepsales; family Micropepsaceae; genus Rhizomicrobium. The sequence continues at coordinate 4,110 of CALDFO010000204.1, read as the reverse complement.
CAGGTTCCGCAGGTATTTTTCCAGGCGCCAGAGTTCGCTGCGGGTCACGGACTGTTCCTCATGCTTTGGCCGCCTGACTCGCATGTCGGGCCACACCCGTCAAGCGCGGCGGCGGGACGTCAGATCTTGTTGTCCTGCTCGTCGATCATCTGGTTCATCTCCTGCGAGGGCCGCGCCGCCCCGGCGCAGTTGACCAGCCGCGCGGGCACGCCGACGGCGGTGCATCCGGCGGGAATGGATTTGAGCACCACCGATCCCGCGCCCACCCGGCTGTATTCGCCGATCTCGATATTGCCCAGGATCTTGGCGCCCAGCGACAACAGCACGCCGCGGCGGATCTTGGGATGACGATCGCCCGCTTCCTTGCCGGTGCCGCCCAGCGTGACGTCCTGCATGATGGAGACGTCGTCCTCCACCACCGCGGTTTCGCCGATCACGATGCCGGTGGCGTGATCCAGCATGATGCCGCGTCCCATGCGCGCGGCGGGATGAATGTCCACCGCGAAAAGCTGCGACACCCGGCTTTGCAGGAACAGCGCCATCGCCGCGCGGCCGTCCTGCCACAGCCAGTGGGCGATGCGGTGGGATTCCAGGGCGTGGAAGCCCTTGTAGAAAAGAAAGGCGTCGACATAGGAATGGCAGGCCGGATCGCGCTCGAACACCGCCGACAGATCGGCGCGCACCGCCTGGCCGAGTTGCGGATCGGCCGCCATCGCATCGTCGAACATCTCGCGCACCGCCAGCGGGCTGAGATCCTCGCCGCCCAGCTTGCGGGCCAGGTGATAGGACAGCGCCTGCTCCAGCCGCTCATGCTGCAGGATGGTGGCATGGACAAAGCCCGACAGGGTGGGCTCGCGCTGTGCCATGGCCTCGGCCTGCTGGCGCAGCGCGGCCCAGATGGGATCGACGGAGGTGACTTTTTCGCGGGGCGTGGCCATGCCGGTATCTTGTATGCCAGGGGGGATGCCCGGACTTCTACCACAAAAGTCTGTGGAATTTCAAAATGCCCGCCCGGCGGTTTTTCCCGGCCCGGCCCATGGCCCTGCCCTGTGCCCAACCATGTCCCATCCGTGCCCCGCTTTGTGCCCGGTCTGTGCTAGGATGGGGTTCCCCTTCAAACCTCGCAGGTTCGCTCCGCCATGTCTTCCGACAAAAAATCCTCCGACAAAAAAACCGCCGACAAGAAACCGGACGGCTTCAATATGCCCTCACCCGGCACCCTGGACCTGCTGCTGACCCGCCGCTCGGGTTCGGCCAAGGCCATGCAGGCCCCCGGCCCCAGCAAGACGCAACTCACCGACATCCTGCAAGCAGGGGCGCGCGCGCCCGATCACGGCAAGCTGTTTCCCTGGCGCTTCATCGTGTTCGAGGGAAAGGGCCGCGAACGGGCGGGCGACATCCTGGCCGAGGTGCTGGAGGCCGAAGGCGAGCGCGCGAGATACATCGCCGAGGAACGCGGCCGCTTCCTGCGCGCGCCGGTGGTGATCGGCGTGATCTCGTCAGCCCGCGAGCTGCACAAGGTGCCGGTCTGGGAACAGGAACTGTCGGCGGGCGCGGTGTGCCAGAACATCCTGATCGCCGCCACGGCGCTGGGCTTTGTCGCCAACTGGCTGACCGAATGGTACGCCTTCCATCCGGCGGTGAAGGAAAAGCTGGGCTTGAAGCCGGGCGAGCGCGTCGCCGGTTTCATCTATATCGGCACCGCCAAGGAGGCGCTGGAAGAACGCCCGCGCCCGGAAATGGAAAAAATCGTCAGCCGCTTCTAGCGCATGATCGTGCTTCCTTGAATCGCGATCACGGATTGCGCTCTCGTGTTTGGTCGCGCAATTTTCCAAAAACCGCTTCGCGCTTTCCGGATTGCGCTCTCGTGTTTGGTCGCGCAATTTTCCGAAAATCGCTTCGCGCTTTTCGGATTGCGCTCTAGCGGATGCCGGTCAGCTTGTGGGTCTGGAGCGACAGCCGCCATTGCGGGTGCTCCAGGCAATAGCGGATCGCCGCCTGGGTATTGGCGGCCTGTGCGGCGTCGTCCAGCGGTTGCAGGAAGAAGTTCTTGAAATCCATTTTCTCGAACCGTTCCGGCGGCGCGTCCGCCTGGGGATAGACCAGCTTGAGTTCGTCGCCGCGCGTCAGTTTCTGCTGCGCGTCCGCCTTGGGGCTGACGCAGATCCAGTCGATCCCCGGCGGCGGCTCCAGCGTGCCGTTGGTCTCGATCCCGATCTCGAAACCCCGGCCATGCAGCGCCGCGATGGCGGCCGCGTCCAGTTGCAGCAGGGGTTCGCCGCCGGTGCAGACGACATAGGGTTTTGCAACAGCGTTGCGCGGCCATTGCGCCAGCACCGCGTCGGCCAGGGCGTCCGCGCCGGCGAACTTGCCGCCGCCCGGCCCGTCAATGCCGACAAAATCGGTGTCGCAGAAACGGCAAGTGGCGTCGGCGCGATCCTCTTCCCGCCCGGTCCACAGATTGCAGCCGGCGAAGCGCAGGAACACCGCCGCCCGCCCGGCCTGGGCGCCCTCGCCCTGCAAGGTGTAATAGATTTCCTTCACCGAATAGGTCATGGCACCGAACAGATCATGCGGCTTTGTACTTTTCATATCCCGCCGCGCGCAGGTCGCAGGCCGGGCAATCGGCGCAGCCATGGCCCCAGGCATGGCGCGCACCGCGTTCGCCGCGATAGCAGGTGACGGTTTCCTCCACGATCAGATCCACCAGCGCCGGGCCGCCCAGCTCTTGCGCCAGCCGCCAGGTCGCGGCCTTGTCCAGCCACATCAGCGGCGTGTGCACGGCAACCTCGCGTCCCAGCCCCAGCGTCAGCGCCCGCGCCGTCGCCCGCACCGTCTCGTCGCGGCAATCGGGATAGCCGGAATAATCGGTCTCGCACATGCCGCCCACCAGGTCGGCGATGCCGCGCCGGTAGCCCAGCGCCGCGGCGGCGGTGAGGAACATCACATTGCGCCCGGGCACGAAGGTGGTGGGCAGGCCGTCATGGCCCATCGCGATCTTCACATCATCGGTCAGGGCGCTGCCGCCGATGGCCTTGAACGTGTCCAGCGGCAGCAGATGATTGCCGCCCAGCCGCCCGGCCCAATGCGGGAAATCCGCCCGCAGCTTTTCCAGGATGCGTGGCCGCGCCGCCAGTTCCCCGGCATGGCGCTGGCCATAATCAAAGCCCACGGTTTCGACATGCCCGAACCGCGCCAGCGCCCAGGCCAGGCAGGTGGTGGAATCCTGCCCACCGGAAAAAAGCACGAGTGCCGAGGCTGTCATGGAGGCTGTCATGGGGGGCGTGTGTACCGCGCCGCCCGCGAAAACCGCAAATCGGCAGGTTTGCGGTGCGCCGCGCCCGGACCTCGGCCGCGCGGGCGTGCCGGGGCCCGCTTCCCGCAAGCATATCCGCCGCCATCGGGCAAGAATTGTGGGCCGAGGAACTTTATGAAACAGTCCGCCCCGCCCCCAAAACAAAACAGCCCGCATGGCCCTTATCGAGAGCATCAACCCACTTTTTGTCGTGGCCGGCTTCGCGGTGGGGTTCCTGGTCGGCATGACCGGCGTGGGCGGCGGGTCGCTGATGACTCCCCTGCTGATCCTGCTGTTCGGGGTTCAGCCGGTCACGGCGGTGGGCACCGACCTGATCTATGCCAGCGTCACCAAGACCGGCGGCAGCTTCGTGCACGGCTTCAACAAGACGATCGACTGGCGGCTGGTGCGGCGGCTGGCGGCGGGCAGCCTGCCCGCCTCGCTGGCCACGATGCTGGCGCTGCATCTGGCGGAGGTCGACCGCGCCGCCTATTCCGGCGTGGTGACGAACGTGCTGGGCGTGGCGCTGCTGCTGACGGCAGCGGCGCTGCTGCTGCGCCGCAAGCTGCTGGCCACCTATTCGCGCCGCGTCGGCGTGCTCAGCGAGGCGAAAACCCGTCTGTATACGGTGCTGGTGGGCGTGGCGCTGGGGGCGATGGTGACCATCTCCTCGGTGGGGGCGGGCGCCCTGGGGGTCACCGCCCTGCTGCTGCTCTATCCGGAACTGCCCGTGGTCAAGATCGCCGGATCGGACATCGCCCATGCCGTGCCGCTGACCCTGGTGGCGGGGATGGGGCATCTGGCCACCGGCGGGG
>CALDFO010000203.1 GCA_937942205.1 uncultured Alphaproteobacteria bacterium | reverse complement strand
CGCGCTGGTGGAGCGCGAGGACCAGATCGCCCATGAGATGGGCGTCACCGGCGTGCCCGCCATGATCTTCGGCAACAAGCTGGCGGTATCCGGCGCGCGCGAGGCGGAGATGCTGGTGGCGGTGATGGACCGTGTCGCGCAGCTGCAGGCCAGCGGCCCGCAGGACGAAGACGAGACTGAAGGCGACGAGTCCGAGGAAGACTGACCGTTTCCGTCATTGTCATACCGCGAAAACGGGCATGACAAGCACGATCAGGCTGCGTCCGCCACGACCCGGTTCCGGCCCGACCGCTTGGCGCGGTACAGCGCCTGATCGGCGCGGTACAACAGCGCCTCGGCGGTATCGTCCCCGCCTTCCAGCCGGGCGATGCCGATCGAGATGGTGATGGGCAACTGGTGGGGACTGCGGCTGATCTTCACCGGCGTGGCCTCGATGCTCTGGCGCAGGCGCTCGGCGATATTGAAGGCGAACGCCATGTCGGTGTCGGGCATGGCGACCACGAACTCCTCGCCGCCATAGCGGCAGGCCAGGTCGATGCCGCGCACATTGGCGCTGATGCGGGCGGCGAATTCCTTCAGCACCTCGTCGCCGATGTCATGGCCATGGGCGTCGTTGACCTGCTTGAAGAAGTCGATGTCCATGATGACGAAGGCCAGCGGCCGGTCGTTCTTCTTGGCGTTGGCCAGCAGCGTATCCAGGTGGCGGCTCATATAACGGCGATTGTGCAGGCCGGTGAGTTGATCGGTGATCGCCATTTCCAGCGACAGCTGCACATTGTGGCGCAGCCGGTCGGCATAGCGTTTCTTGCGCAGCTGGGTGCGGACGCGGGCCACCAGTTCGTTCTTGTCCACCGGCCGGGTGAGATAGTCGTTGACGCCCATTTCCAGCGCCTGGGTCAGCTTGCGGCGGTCGCCGTCCGACACCACCACCAGGATGGGCACATAGCGGCCTTCCGGCAGCGAGCGCAGTTGCGAACAAAGGCGCAGGCCGTCAAAGCCGCGCATCCCCAGCGACACCACGATCAGGTCGAAGTCGCCGCCCTTCACCCGCACCAGCGCCTCCTCGAAGGTGTCGGCGGAGGAGACCTCATGCGCGGGCTTCAGCGCGGCGGTGAACCAGGCCACCGACTCGACGCGGTCCTCGATCACCAGGATACGGCCGGACTGGTTGCTTTCGATCAGGGTTTCGGCGGGGTCGATCACCCCCATGCCCTCGCCGGTGAACTCGCGCATACGCAGTTCATCGGTCATCATCTTGAGCCGCACCAGGCTGCGGACGCGGGCGAACAGCGCCGCGTCGTCCACCGGCTTGGTGAGGAAATCGTCCGCCCCGGCTTCCAGGCCCGCCACGCGGTCCGACGGCTGGTCCAGCGCCGTCACCATCACCACCGGGACATGGGCGGTCTTGGGGTTGGACTTGATGCGGCGGCAGACCTCGAAGCCGTCCATGCCGGGCATCATCACGTCCAGCAGCACGATGTCGGGGGCGGCCTCGTCCATGCGGGCAAGGCATTCCAGGCCGTTGAAAGCGGTGACGACCTCGAAATATTCCGCCGTCAGCTTGGCTTCCAGCAGCTTCACATTCGAGAGGATGTCGTCGACGACGAGAACTCTGGCTGTCATTGGGGCGCGGTCATTGAGGGTGCGGCCGTCATCATGGCGGTGCTATCCGATGAAACGGCGGACGGTATCCAGAAAGCTGGTCACCGAGATCGGCTTGGAGATATAGGCTTCGCATCCACCCTGGCGGATGACTTCCTCGTCGCCCTTCATGGCGAAGGCGGTGACCGCGACGACGGGAATGGCCTTGAGGGAATCGTCTTCCTTGAGCCATTTGGTGACTTCCAGGCCGCTGACTTCCGGCAGCTGGATATCCATCAGGATCAGGTCGGGATGATGCTCGCGGGCGATGTCCAGCGCCTCCATGCCGTCCTTGGTCTGCAGGATATTGTAGCCATGCGCGTCCAGAAGATCGTGAAAGAGCTTCATGTTCAGCTCACTGTCCTCGACGATCAGCACAGTCTTGGTCTTGGCGTCCATGACTTGACTCTCCGGGCGGCCCGCGCCCAATTCGCCAGCCCTATGACAGGGTTGGCCGCGAAGGCCAGTATGGGCGATGATGTCTTAACGCTCCCTTGATGATGGTCATGACGGCAACGGAAGAAGGCGCGGAAATCCTGGCTTTGCAGGCCCTGGGCTGGCTGGCGGGCCAGCCGGAACGGATGGACCGCTTCCTGGCCCTGACCGGGCTGGAAGCGGACACGTTGCGTGCGGTGGCGGGCAGTCCCGACACGGCGCGGGCGGTGCTGGATTTCCTGCTGGCGGACGAGGATATCCTGCTGGATTTCTGCGAAATGGCGCAGATTCCGCCCAAATCCCTGCCCGCCTACCGGGACCGGCTGGGATGAGGCGCGCGTGAGCCTGCGGCTGGGGATCGACCTGGGCGGCACCAAGACCGAAATCCTGGCGCAGGGGCCGGGCGGCGCGGAACTGTTCCGCAACCGCGTGGCCACGGCGCGCGATTATGACGGCACGCTGGCACTGCTGGCCGGGCTGGTGCAGGAAGCCGAGCGGCAGGCCGGGCAGCGCGGCAGCCTGGGCCTGGCGATTCCCGGCTGCGAAACGGCGGACGGCACCATCAAGAACGCCAACTCCACCTGGCTGAACGGCCGCCCCCTGCGCGCGGACCTGGAAGCACGGCTGGACCGCCCGGTGCGGCTGGCCAATGACGCCAACTGCTTTGCCCTGTCCGAAACCCGCGACGGCGCGGCCCAGGGCGCGGGCGTGGTGTTCGGGGTGATCGCCGGAACCGGGCTGGGCGGCGGCGTGGTGGTGAACGGCCGGGTGCTGGGCGGGGCGCATGGCGTGGGCGGCGAATGGGGGCATATTCCCCTGCCTTCGCCCACCCCGGACGAATGGACGAACGCGCCGGACTGCTACTGCGGCAAGCGCGGCTGCATGGAAACCTGGTGCTCTGGTCCCGCGCTGGCGCGCGATTTTTTAAATGGCCCTTTTTTAAATGACCCCCTCCGACCGCAGCTTCCTCTCGGCGCAAGCGCCTCGACCGCTGCGGCCACCTCCCCCTTCAATGCTTCGCAGAAGGGGGAGGCGGACCTGCGATTGCGGCAACCCACGGCAGCGGAGATCGCCGCCTCCGATCATCCGTTAGCCATTGCCGCCATGGACCGCTGGCTGGACCGGCTGGCGCGCGGGCTGGCGGTGGTGGTGAACATCCTGGACCCGGATGTGATCGTGCTGGGCGGCGGACTGTCCAACATCGCGCGGCTGTATGACGAACTGCCGCCGCTGGTCGAAAGATATGCCTTCACCCTGGGATCGCCGCCCAGGATCGTGAAGAACCGGCATGGCGATTCCAGCGGCGTGCGCGGAGCCGCGTGGTTATGGCCGGAGGCATAGAACACTGGCCCGCCTTCTGCCGCGACTGCCTGGGCGATGCGCGGGCCGACGGAGCCTGCCCCGCCTGCGGCTCCACCCGCATCCTGGCGCATCCGGAACTGGACAGCCTGTCCATCGCCCATATGGACTGCGACGCTTTCTATGCCGCCATCGAAAAGCGCGACGATCCCAGCCTGAACGGCAAGCCGCTGATCGTGGGCGGCGAGGTGCGCGGCGTCGTCTCCACCGCCTGTTATATCGCCCGCACATATGGCGTGCGCTCGGCCATGCCCATGTTCCAGGCCCGCAAGCTGTGCCCGCAGGCGGTCGTCTTGAAGCCCCGCCATGCCCATTACAGCGCCGTGGCGCGCCAGATTCGCGGCCTGATGCAGGATCTGACTCCGCTGGTGGAGCCGCTGTCGCTGGACGAAGCCTATCTGGACCTGTCGGGCACCGACCGCATCCATCACAAAAGCCCGGCCCGCACCATGGCAGCGCTGGCGCTGCGGATCGAACGGGAGATCGGCATCACCGTCTCCATCGGCCTGTCGGGCAACAAATTCCTGGCCAAGCTGGCCAGCGAACTGGACAAGCCACGCGGCTTCGCGGTGATCGGCATGGCCGAGGCCCGCTCCTTCCTGCGCGACAAGCCGGTGGGCATGATCCGGGGCGCGGGCAAGGTGCTGGTCGCCAAGCTGGAGCGGGATGGTTTCACCACCATCGGCGCGCTGCAGGCGGCCGACGCCCGCGACCTGGCGCAGCGCTATGGCGCCACCGGCCTGTGGCTGCACCGCATCGCCAACGCCCAGGACAGCCGCCCGGTGGACCCGGACGGCGAAATGAAGACCATCTCCGCCGAAACCACCTTCGCGCGCGACCTGTCCGATTATGCCGAACTGGAAGCCATCCTGTGGCGGCAGGCCGAACGGGTGAGCGCCCGCGCCAAGGCCAAGGATCTGGCCGGGCGCACCGTGGTGCTGAAGCTCAAGACCGCCGACTTCCGCCTGCGGACCCGCAGCACCTCGCTGGATTCGCCCACCCAGCTTGCCGACCGCATCTTCCGCACCGCCCGCGCCGCCCTGAAGCGCGAGGCCGACGGCACCCGCTTCCGGCTGCTGGGCGTGGGCCTGTCGGGCCTGACGCCGGGCACGAGCGCCGATCCGGGCAGCCTGATCGACCCGCAAAGCGACCGCCGCGCCGCCGCCGAGCGGGCGATGGACAAGATACGGTCCAAATTCGGCGGCGAGGCCGTGGGGAAAGGCCGTTCCTTTAAAAAGGAACGGCCTCTTAAAAAATAGGCCGCCGCGCAAGCGCGGCCGGCCGTGCCGCACTTTCAAAAAACCCCGCGGCTGATATAGCCTTGGACCTCACCCGGAGATTTTCATGTCCACGATCGAGTCCCGCCTGAAGGAGTTGGGTGTCACCCTGCCCTCGCCGCCCGTTCCCGTCGCCTCTTACGTTCCCTGCACCGTCACCGGCAATCTGGTGTTCGTGTCCGGGCAGATTCCCATCGCCGACGGCGCCATCAAGTATATCGGCAAGCTGGGCGTGGATGTGCCGCTGGAAACCGGACAGGCCGCCGCGCAGCTGTGCGCCATCAACGTGCTGGCGCAGCTGAAATCCGCCATCGGCGACCTGGACCGGGTGGTCAGATGCGTCAAGCTGGGGGTGTTCGTGAACGCCGCCCCCGACTACACCCAGCAGCCGGAAGTGGCCAACGGCGCCTCGGACCTGATCGCGGCGGTGTTCGGCGATGCGGGCAAACATGCCCGCGCCGCGGTGGGCGTCGGCTCGCTGCCGCGCGGCGTGGCGGTGGAAGTGGAAGCGGTGTTCGAGATCCAGTGACGGCCTCGGGCGCGGCACGGCTTGTCACCAGCGCCGCCGAGATCGGGGCGGCGCGCTGGAACGCGCTGGCCAATCCCCAGGGCCTGGCCGAGCCGCACCCGTTCACGACCTATGCCTTCTTCGAGGCGCTGGAAGCCTCCGGCTCTGCCTGCCGCGATACCGGCTGGCAGCCCGCGCATCTGTTGATGGAAGCCCCTCCCCCAAGCGCGCCAGCGCATGATGGGGGAGGTGGCCGTAGCACCGATCCGGTGCGAAGGCCGGAGGGGGCATTGATGCCCCTGTACTTAAAGACCCATTCTTACGGCGAATACGTCTTCGACCATGCCTGGGCCGAGGCGCTGGAACGGGCGGGTGGCGACTATTATCCCAAGCTGCAAGCCGCCGTGCCCTTCACTCCCGTCACCGGGCCGCGCCTGCTGGCGGCGACGGATGACGCGCGGCGCACACTTTTGAAGACCGCGGCGGGCGCGGTGAAGCAGCTGGGCGCCTCGTCGCTGCACATCACCTTTCCCACCCGCGCCGAATGGGAACTGGCGGGAGAGGCCGGCTATCTGCA
>CALDFO010000202.1 GCA_937942205.1 uncultured Alphaproteobacteria bacterium | reverse complement strand
TTGAGGATTTCCAGCCGTTCGGCGTCCCCGAAGCGGCGGTCGCGCAGCACATCGGCCGGGGCGCGGTAGATGCGCGCCGGATTCTTTTTGATGTCCTCAAGCAGCTTCTTTTTCGTCATATGCGCCTCCCTTGGAGGGCGTCAGATCCGCCCCAGCAGGGCCAGGACCAGCACAATCACCAGCACCAGACCCAGCGTGCCGGACGGGTAGTAGCCCCAGCCCCGGCTGTGCGGCCATGACGGCCAGGCGCCCAGAAGCAGAAGCAGCAGGACAACAATCAGTATGGTTCCGAGCATTTGAAATTCCTTCCTGGATATAGAGAAGGAACACACCGGCTCGCCGCCGGTTCCGCGGGAACGGCGCGGTAGCCGCCGCCGTTATCCGATCGACCCGCTTGCTGCCCGCTCCAGGGCCGCCGCCCCTTCAAGGGAACATGCCATGCACCTGCGACACACCGGTTTTGGCCTTTTGCTGGCCTCCGCCTTCGCCCTGAGCATCGCCGGGACCGGTCCGGCCTGGACCGCGTCCGGCAAGGCCGAACAGGAGGTCACGCGGCAGTTGAACAGACAGGCCGGCGAGGCGGCGGCGCACAGCCGCGCCCCGGTCGCGGACAAGGCGTCCGCCAATGCCGACAACACTCCGCCTGCGCCTGCGCCCACCATCGCCGTCGAGACGGCGCCCGGCGGCGGCCCGGCCTTGCTGTCCAGCATCAGCAATCCACCGGTCAAGATCGCCACCGCCACGGTGCTGGATGCCGGCGGCGCGCCTCTGGGCGCGGTGCAGAAGGTGGAAGTGACGGAGACCGGCACGCCGACCCGGGTGACGGTGGCGCTGGACGGCGATCTTGGAAGAACCGTGACGATGGAGGCCAGCGCCGTCCGCTACGACGCCGCGCGCAACGCGATCATCACCCAGACGCCGGGCGCGGCGGTGCGCGCCCCGCTCTAGCCGCGCCAGCCGGGCCAGGACTTCGCGATGCGGCGCAGCATATGACGCGCGCCGGCGGGCGGGCCGGCGAGCGGGAGCGAATTGTCTTGCGCGGAGGCTATGCTTAAGCTTGGCGCGGGTTTTTTGCCGGGGCAACGCGATGTCATTGATACCTGCGTCCTTCATCGAGAAGAGCTGGCGCAAGGCGATCGGCGGGCTGGAATACGGCACGCTGGAATTCATCGCCCCCAATGGCGAGATCACCATCGCGGCGGGCCGCCTGCCGGGCCCTTCGGCCCGTTTCGCCGTCCGGGACTGGGATGTGCTGCGCCGGATCATGGCGCGCGGCGATATCGGCCTGGGCGAGGAATATATCGCCGGAAGCTGGAGCACCGACAGCGTGGAACGGCTGGTGAGCCTGTTCCTGCTCAATCTGGATCACTTCTCGGATTTTTCCGACGGCAACATCTTCAACCGCATCGGCTTTGTGATTCACAACGCCTTCGTGCGGCGCAATTCCGTTGCCGGATCGTCACGCAACATCCAGGATCATTACGACGTCGGCAATGATTTCTACAGCCTGTGGCTGGACCCCAGCATGACCTATTCCTCGGCGCTGTATGACGGCACCGGGGAACTCTATCGCGCCCAGCAGAACAAGTATGAGCGCATTCTGTCCCGCTTCGATTCCCCGAAGGCCGACGTGCTGGAGATCGGCTGCGGCTGGGGCGGCTTTGCCGAGCGGGCCAGCGCCGACAGCCACAGGGTCACGGGCCTGACCATCTCGCCCGCCCAGCATCGCTTCGCCACCGAGCGGCTGAAGAATACCGGCGCGGAAATCCGGCTCCAGGACTACCGCCGCTGTGGCGGCACCTTCGACAATATCGTCTCCATCGAGATGTTCGAGGCGGTGGGCGAGCATTACTGGCCCGCCTATTTCCACACCGTGAAGGAACGCCTGAAACAGGGCGGCCGCGCCGTCATCCAGACCATCACCATCCGTGACGAGTTGTTCGCCGGCTACCGCACCCGAAGCGATTTCGTGCGCCATTACGTCTTTCCCGGCGGCATGTTGCCCTCGCTGGCGCGCTTCCGGCAGGAGGCGGAAAAGGCGGGGCTGAAATTCGCCGGGGCCTTCGGCTTCGGCAAGGACTATGCCCGCACCCTGCGCGAATGGCTGACCCGGATGCAGGCGCGCGAAGCCGAGATCAAGGCGCTGGGCCACGACCAGCAGTTCCTGCGCAACTGGGAATTCTATCTGGGCATCTGCGCCGCCACCTTCGAGGTGGCCCGCACCGATGTGGTCCAGGTCGAGCTGGTCAACGCCTGACCCCGGCCCCGAAGGACCGGCCGGGCCGGTGAGAGCCGGTCCGGGATCAGACAAAAAGCCGCCACAAAAATCGCTGTTTTCGGCATCAGGATCGGGTATGGAGGGGCCCGCTCAGGGACCGAAAAGGGCTGTTTCAATGCTTCGCAAGAGTTTCATGGCGCTGGCGCTGCTGGCGGGGACCACGGCTGCGGCGAACGCCGCGGGCGACGCCGCCAAGGGCAAGGACGCCTACAAGAAATGCGCCATGTGCCACACCGACACCCAGGGCGGTGCGAGCGCCATGGGCCCCAACCTGTTCGGGATCATGGGACGCAAGGCGGCCGCCGTGGACGGCTATAACTTCTCCGCTCCGCTCAAGGCGTCCGGTCTGACCTGGACCGAGGCCAATATGGACAAATGGGTCCAGGGGCCCGGCAAGATGGTGCCCGGCACCAAGATGTTCTTCAGCGGCATCGCCAGCAAGAACCAGCGCGCCGACCTGATCGCCTACCTCAAGACTCTCAAGTAACCGCGTCATTCTGACGCAGTGCAGGGCCGCCCCGCTCTGCTGCATCGCAGCAAAACTGGGTTTCCCGCGCTGCCTCGCGTTGACAGTCCATCACCGGCCTGCCTACTTTTTGCACCGCACAAGAGCAGGACAGCCCCCGCCCCGCACCGGGGCGGGAATGGCCGCCATTGGGGATCAAAGAGACGCCATGAAGGTCTTGGTGCCCGTCAAGCGGGTGGTTGATTACAATGTGAAGGTTCGCATCAAGCCGGACCAGTCGGGCGTGGACCTGGCGAACGTCAAGATGTCCATGAACCCCTTTGACGAGATCGCCGTCGAGGAAGCGGTGCGCCTGAAGGAAAAGGGCAAGGCAACTGAAGTGGTGGCCGTCTCCATCGGCCCGCAACAGGCCGCCGAAACCCTGCGCACCGCCCTGGCGATGGGCGCCGACCGGGGCATTCTGGTCAAGACCGACGGCGCGGCGGTGGAACCGCTGGCCGTGGCCAAGATCCTCAAAGCCATCGCCGAGGCCGAGCAGCCCGGCTTCGTCATCACCGGCAAGCAGGCGATCGACGACGACGCCAACCAGGTGGGCCAGATGCTGGCCGCGCTGCTGGGCTGGCCGCAGGGCACCTTCGCCCATGCCCTGGAACTGGAGGGCGGCAGCGCCAAGATCACCCGCGAGATAGACGGCGGCCTGCAGACCGTGGCGGTGACGCTGCCCGCGGTGATGACCACCGACCTGCGCCTGAACCAGCCGCGCTATGCCTCGCTGCCCAACATCATGAAGGCCAAGAAGAAACCCATCGAGGAAAAGACCCCCGCCGATTACGGCGTGGACGTCACGCCCCGCTTCAAGGTGCTGAAAGTCTCCGAGCCGCCCAAGCGCGGCGGCGGCGTCAAGGTCGCCAGCGTCTCCGAGTTGCTGGACAAGCTTCAGGCCGAGGGCGTGTTGTCATGACATCGCTGGTCATCGCCGAACACGACAATGCCGCGCTGAAGGACGCCACCCACAAGACGGTGACGGCCGCCGCCGCGATCTCCGCCCCGGTGCATGTGCTGGTGGCGGGCGCCGATTGCGCCGCCGTGGCCGAGGCCGCCGCGAAGATCGCGGGCGTGGAAAAGGTGCTGCTGGCGGACGCCGCGCCCTATGCCCGTCAACTGGCCGAGCCGATGGAGGCGCTGATCCTGTCGGTGGCCGATGGCTATGACGCCATCCTGGCCCCGGCCACCACCACGGGAAAGAACATCCTGCCGCGCGTGGCGGCCAGGCTGGACACGCCCCAGGTTTCGGACATCATCGCGGTGATCGCGCCCGACACCTTCGAGCATCCCATCTATGCCGGCAACGCCATCGAGACGGTGCAGGCGCCCGCCGGAAAGAAGCTCGTCACCGTCCGCACCACCGCCTTCCAGGCGGCGGCGGAAGGCGGCAATGCCGCCATCGAGAAGATCGCCGCCGCGGCCGATCCCGGCACCAGCAGCTTCGCGGGCGAGGAACTGTCGCAATCGGCCCGCCCCGAACTGACCTCCGCCAAGATCGTCATCAGCGGCGGGCGCGGGCTGGGGTCGGCGGAGAATTTCAAGCTGCTGGACAAGATCGCCGACCGCCTCCATGCCGCCGTGGGCGCCAGTCGTGCGGCGGTCGATGCAGGCTATGTGCCCAATGACTATCAGGTGGGCCAGACCGGCAAGATGGTGGCGCCCGATCTCTATATCGCGGTGGGCATTTCCGGCGCCATCCAGCATCTGGCGGGCATGAAGGACAGCCGCGTCATCGTGGCGATCAACAAGGATCCCGACGCGCCGATCTTCCAGGTGGCCGATTACGGGCTGACGGAAGACCTGTTCAAGGTGCTGCCGGAACTGGACGAAGAACTGGGCAAGCGTGGGATTGGTTGAGGATTTGCGACATGGCGGTTGAAAAGATTGGCGTGATCGGCGCCGGACAGATGGGCACCGGCATCGCCCATGTGCTGGCCCTGGCCGGCTATGACGTGGTGCTGGACGACATCAACAAGGAAGCGCTCGCCAAGGCCACCGGCCTGATCGAGAAGAACATGCAGCGCCAGGCCACCAAGAACATCATCGCGGCGGACGCCATCGCCCCCGCTTTGGCCCGTATCCGCACCACCGCCAGCCTGGACGATCTGCGCGACCGCGACCTGGTGATCGAGGCGGCGACGGAAGACGAGGCCATCAAGAAGAAGATCTTCCAGGATCTGCGCAGCCGCATTTCGGACAAGGCGATCGTCGCCACCAACACCTCGTCCATCTCGGTGACGCGGCTGGCGGCGGCCACCGACCGGCCGGAGAATTTCATCGGCCTGCACTTCATGAATCCGGTGCCGCTGATGCAGCTGGTGGAAGTGATCCGCGGCATCGCCACCAATGATTCCACCTTCCAGGCGGCGCTGGAGATCGTGCGCCGGGTCGGCAAGACCGCCGCCTATGCCGAGGATTTCCCCGCCTTCATCGTCAACCGCATCCTGCTGCCGATGATCAACGAGGCCGTCTATGTGCTCTATGAGGGCGTGGGTTCGGTGGAAAGCATCGACAAGGCCATGCGCCTGGGCGCCTATCACCCCATGGGTCCCCTTCAGCTTGCCGACTTCATCGGCCTCGACACCTGCCTTTCCATCATGCAGGTGCTCCATGAGGGCCTTTCGGACTCGAAATACCGCCCCTGCCCGTTGCTGGTGAAATATGTCGAGGCCGGCTGGCTCGGCCGCAAGACCAAGCGCGGCTTCTACGACTACCGGGGCGACAAGCCCGTTCCGACGCGCTGAGGCCCCCCGGCCTCCCGCCGCGCCGCCTCGATCAGGGCTTTCGCCTCCGGCGCATCCCAATGGGCGGGCCCGACGAGACGGCCGAGTTCCTTGCCCTCCGGCGAGATCAGCAGCGTCGTCGGCATGCCGAACACCTTGAGCGCGAAGCTCGCCCGTGGCGCCGGATCGTTATAGAGCGCGAGATGGTCGGCCTTGACCTCCTTGAGGAAGGCGCGCGCAAGCTCAAGCCCGTTGCGGTCCACACTGAGCGCCACAACCTCGAAATCCGCCCCGCCCA
>CALDFO010000201.1 GCA_937942205.1 uncultured Alphaproteobacteria bacterium | reverse complement strand
CGTGACGGTGGAGGCCAATCCCGATCCCGCCGTTCCCGGTTTCCGGATCCGGGCCGTGGGCGTCAATGCCCGCGTCACCGAGGAGGTGGACAAGGCGGTGCGCGGCGAGGCGGCGAATGTGGATGCCCGCCATGTGCAGCCCTTCCTGACCCACAAGCTGTCACGCACCGTCAATGCCGGAATCCTGGTCACGCCGCAGGACGGCGCGGTGGAAATCACCGCCTGAGCGATTCCGGTAAGGGGCTGTTTACCCTGATGCGCATAGCGTTCGCGGGCGCAATCGCCGCTTCCGGCATTGCGCGCGGGAGGCGTGCTGCCCATGAAAACCTGTCTTGTCGTGGATGACAGCCGCGTGATCCGCACGATCGCGCGCAAGATCATGGAAGACCTGCGCTATGCCGTGAACGAGGCGGAAGACGGCATGAGCGCCCTGCGCGCCTGCCACGAGCAGATGCCCGACCTGATCCTGCTGGACTGGAACCTGCCCAGCATGAAGGGCGTGGAATTCCTCAAGAGCGTGCGCGGCCAGCAGGGCGGCGGCCGTCCCGTGATTATCTTCTGCACCACCGAAAGCGATCCGGGCGAAATCGCCGGCGCCATGGCGGCCGGGGCCAACGAGTATCTGATGAAGCCGTTCGACGGCGTCGCGGTGCGCGGCAAGCTGGCGGATATCGGCGTCACCGCCTGAGGCGCTTCAGACCAGCGATGTCCCGCTGAGCCGTTCCAGCACCCGCAGCGGCGCGGTGTCCGGCCGCGCCAGCTGATCCACATCCAGATGGAAGGTCTGCTCCAGGGCGAACTCTCCGCCCAGCGCTGCATGAAGCACCTGGTCGGTATAGACCAGCCAGCAGCTTCCCGGCGGGAAACGCACCGCCTGTTGCGGGCTGTTCTTCTGATAGGCGTCATCCCGCTTGCCGGTATCGTGCAGCGACAGCATCAGCTCGTCATACAGGCTGCGGCGGCCCCGGGTGACGCCCAGTTTCTCGAACAGCCAGGATTTGCCGGGGAAAGGCGGTCCGGTGCGGGGCAGGGAGTTTTCCGCGAAGGGCTCGAAGGGCTCGCCCACATGC
>CALDFO010000200.1 GCA_937942205.1 uncultured Alphaproteobacteria bacterium | reverse complement strand
GCTTCAGGCGCTCGGCCAGACGCTCCACGCCCGCGGCGGCCAGTTCTCGCGCCAGCGCCGGGTCGCGGACCGGGTTCTCATGGATGGCGCAGGCGATCGCCGCCTCCATCAGGGGGAAGGCGTCGTTGGAAGCGCCACCGGCTTCCGCGAGGATCGTCTCGGCCTCGTCGCGGTCCATCAGGGTCCGTGCTTGTCCGTCAGGCGCCCTTCCAGGCGTCGGGAATATGCATAGGAAGGCGGCCGGGCGCGAGCGCCACCAGATCGAGTCGGACCGAACAGTCCCGCAGCGCCGGCCGACCGGCCGCCAGAGCGAGCCCGGCGCGCCGCAGGCGGTCGCGCTGATCGGACGTCACGGTCTCCAGCGCTACATCCAGGCTCATCCTTCGCTTGACCTCCACCACCGCCAGCACCCGGCCGCGCAGGGCCAGGAGATCGACCTCGGCCTGCCGGGTCTTCAGGCGGAAGCCCAGGATGCGATACCCCCTGGCCATCAGCCAGATCGCCGCCAGCACCGCCGGCAGGCCCGCCACCACCGACAGCGAGATGGTCAGCCCGCCGCCCATCACGCCTTTCATGGTGTCGAGATCGAGGCCGTTGCCCTGTTTGATCAGGAAGAAGGCGACCACCGCGATCTGGCCGCAGAACATCGCAACGAAAATCACGATGCCCCACAGCAAGGTGCCCCAGAATTTCCAGACCCGCGGCGGCTTGGCGGGCGCATCCGCCACGAGCGGCGCGAGCGGGGTTTCGGCGGAACCGGTCTCGGAGGTCATGGAGCAGCCTTCATGTCGGGAGGGCACTTTGTCAGGCGGGCACGGCGGATCATGGCAAGGCACGCGCAAGAAGACCGCGCATCGCGTCCGGATCAAGATCGACAGCGCCATACATGGTCCCATGCGGTTGCGCCAGTCGCGTTTGCGCGAACAGCGCCGCGTGCGGGGAATGAACCGCGTTCAGCGCGGCGGCGGCGGCGAGCAAAGCGAGCCTTTCGACCGCAAACCGCGCGCCCCGCTCCGCATCGGGCCGGCGCAGCGCGCCCGCGATGAACGCGACCGCTTCGGCTGCGCCCGGCAAGCCCTCGGCCTGCGCGGCAAGCTGCTTCA
>CALDFO010000199.1 GCA_937942205.1 uncultured Alphaproteobacteria bacterium | reverse complement strand
CCGGCTCTCTGACGGAGCCATACATGGCCTGGATTTATCTCTTTTTCGCGGGTCTTCTGGAAATCGCCTGGGCCACCGGCATGAAACAGTCGGCGGGCTTCACCCGGCTGTGGCCCAGCATTTTCACTCTTGTCACCATGACCGGCAGCTTCCTGCTGCTGGCCGCCGCGATGCGCTCCCTGCCGCTGGGCACGGCCTATGCGGTCTGGACCGGCATCGGCACCCTGGGCGCCTTTGTGCTGGGCATCGTCCTGATGGGCGAACCGGTCACCGCGCTGCGGCTGGGCGCGGCGGGCCTGATCCTGTCGGGCATTGTGCTGATGAAGATGGCGACCTGACCGCGATTATGGGCGGCGGCTATTTCAGCCCGCCCATGCGGCAGACTTCCTTCCACTCGGCGCCGGTCACCGGTTGCACCGAGAGGCGGAAGCTGGTGACCAGGCTCATGGCGCTCAGCCGGGGATTGGCCTTGGCGGCGGCCAAGGTCACCGGCTGGGGCATGTCCTGCACCGCCTTCACGACAACCATGCCGAACCGGCCTTTTTCGTCGGTGGGGTCGGGACGGTATTCACCGATCACCTCGACAATGCCCACCACGGCCTTCTGTTCGTTGGAATGATAGAAGAAGCCCAGATCGCCGGTCTTCATCTTCATCATGTTCTGCTTGGCGGTGTGGTTGCGGACCCCGCTCCAGGGTTCGCCCCTGGCGCCCTTTTTCTTCTGCTGGTCCCAGGACCAGGTGTCCGGTTCACTCTTGAACAGCCAGTACGCCATCATTCCACCGTCGGCTTGCGCCGCATCAGCCGCAGCGCCGCCTCGCCCGGCGGCAGCGCGCCGCTGATCAGATCGGCCACGCCCTCGGCGATGGGCATTTCCACGCCCGCCGCCTTCGCGCGCGCCACCAGCGCGGGCGCGGTGGCCGCGCCTTCGGCCAGCGGTTTTCCCGGCGCGCTGAGTTCGGCCATGGCCTTTCCCGCGCCCAGCGCCATGCCGAAGGAGAAATTGCGCGAACTGGGACTGGTGGCGGTCAGCACCAGGTCGCCCAATCCCGAAAGGCCCATCAGCGTCTCGCGCCGCGCGCCCAGCGCCTCGCCCAGGCGGCTCAGTTCGGCGAAGCCGCGCGCCAGCAGCGCGGCGCGGGCGTTCTCGCCCAGTCCCAGGCCCTCCACCACGCCGCAAGCGATGGCATAGACATTCTTGGCCGCGCCCCCCAGCGCCACGCCCACCAGATCGTCGCTGGCATAGGGCCGGAAGCTGGCCGAGCCCAGCGCGTCCTGGAGCTTGGCGGCGACATCGCCCCATTGTTCGCTTTTTCGCGCCGCGATGGTGACGGCGGTGGGAAGTCCGCGCGCCACATCGCGCGCGAAGGAGGGGCCGGAGAGGATCGCGAGCACCGCGCCCGGCGCCGCCGCCTCCAGGATTTCGGTCACCAGCCGTCCGCTGCCTTGTTCGATGCCCTTGGCGCAGATCACCAGTGGCGTGCCGGGCCGCACCAGCGGCGCCAGGCTTTGCGCGAAGCCGGACAGCACCTGCGCCGGCACCACCAGCAGCAGCGCATCGGCCTTGGCCGCCTCGGCCAGGTCGCCGGTGACGATCAGGTCGGCGGGCAGGGTGACGCCCGGCAGGAAGCGGTTTTCGCCGCCGCGCCGAAGGCTGTCCAGCACGTCCGCTTCGCGCACCCATAGTGTGACCTTGCGGCCCGCCGCATGAGCGGCCAGGGCCAGCGCCGTGCCCCAGGCGCCCGCGCCCAAGACCGCGATATGGGAATAGGGGGAACTGGCCATTCAGAACCGGAAACTCTTGTTGTTTAATCGTCCCTTGACCCTATCTTGACGTTACTCTCAGCTCAATCGCCCGATTTTCTCCTTTTTGCCGTGCGAGTCTCGACCCATGCGCCGTATTGCCCTTGTCTTGACCGCCCTGGTTTCTGTCGCCGTCTTTTCGGGCGCGGGTCAGCCGGCGCCCCAGCGGCTCCGCCCCGCCTATAGCGACGAGCAGCGCGCGCTGCTGGACCGGGTCAGCGCCTATCTCAACAGCATCCGCACCATGCAGAGCGGCTTCGTCCAGATCGGACCGGACGGGGCGGTGGACCAGGGTATGCTGTTCATCGAAAAGCCGGGCCGCATCCGCTTCCAGTACAACCCGCCCAGCCCGGTCCTGATCGTGGCCACCGGCGGCACGGTCTATGTGCATAATGCCC
>CALDFO010000198.1 GCA_937942205.1 uncultured Alphaproteobacteria bacterium | reverse complement strand
CCCGCCGCATCTCCGCGTCCAGCTTCACCGGATCGGCGAAATCCGGATTGGTCCAGTCGATGATCTGGCGGGTCGGTGCGTCGAGACTGCCTTCACCGGTCATGTGTTGCTCCAAGAAGACACAGACCCTTCCTCCCCCTCGGCGCGGAGCGCCAAGGAGGGGGAGGTGGTTTCAGCGTGCGAAGCCGACCTTTTGGGAGGCGAGCGAAAGCTGAAACCGGAGGGGGTTACTTATTGACCGAGACTATCCAGCGCCTTCTGGAAGCGGCCGGCATGGGACTTTTCAGCCTTGGCCAGGGTCTCGAACCAGTCGGCGATCTCGTCAAAGCCTTCCGTGCGGGCGGTCTTGGCCATGCCGGGATACATGTCGGTATATTCGTGCGTCTCGCCGGCGATGGACGCCTTGAGGTTGGCGTCGGTGGCGCCGATCGGCTCGCCGGTGGCCGGATCGCCCACTTCCTCCAGATATTCCAGATGGCCGTGGGCATGGCCGGTCTCGCCTTCCGCGGTCGAGCGGAACACGGCGGCGACATCGTTATGACCTTCGACGTCGGCCTTCTGCGCGAAATACAGATAGCGGCGGTTCGCCTGGCTTTCGCCGGCGAAGGCTTCCTTGAGGTTTTCCCAGGTCTTGGTGTTCTTCAGTGCGGGCATCGGCGCCTCCTTGCGTGGATCAAGAGTGGATACATCCGCGCAAACAGTCGTCCTGCCGACAGAGGCTGTCAACTCAATTTAGAATAATTCTAAACTATGAGAATGACTATCAGCCGCGGCGGACGCGCACGACCACATCCACCCGGTCCACCGACAGGCCGTCGGGCGGCGCGGGCACTCCGGCGACTTCGATCGCCTCGCCCGGAATGTCGATCAGCAGCCCTTCCTTCTCGACGAAGAAATGCTGGTGGTTGCCGGTATTGGTGTCGAAATAGCAGCGGCTGGCGTCCACGATCACCTGGCGCAGCAGGCCCGCCTCGGTGAACTGGTGCAGGGTGTTGTAGACCGTGGCCAGCGACACTTTCACGCCCGCGCCGCTGACTTCATCATGCAGGCTTTCGGCGGTGACATGCCGGTCACAATCGCGGAACAGGATGCCGGCCAGTTCCACCCGCTGCCGGGTGGGGCGCAGGCCATGCTGACGCAGGCGCAGTGTGGCCTGGTCGGCCACGGAGTCGCGAGCGCTTTTGACCATGGACGGATCCTCATACGGGTTGGGCCCGGGGGCTCACCCTGCTAAACTGGTGCATGATATACGTTAGAACCCTTCTAAAGCAAGAAGGGCGGCGTTTACGGGTTCCCCCAACCGGGCTTTTCCGCTAGGGAACCGGCAAGGAAACGCCTGAGTTTTCAAGGAAGAAGAACAGTGGACAAGCCCTTGCGGAAATCCAGTTTTGACAGGGACGGCCTGATCGCCTGCGCCAAGGGTGAACTGTTTGGGCCCGGCAACGCCCAGTTGCCGATGCCGCCCATGCTGATGTTCGACCGCATCACCTCCATCACCGAGGATGGCGGCAGCGACGGCAAGGGCGAGGTGATCGCCGAATTCGATATCCATCCCGATCTGTGGTTCTTCAAATGCCATTTCGAGGGCGATCCGGTGATGCCCGGCTGCCTGGGCGTGGATGCGCTGTGGCAGATGGTCGGCTTTTTCCTGGGCTGGATGGGGGGGCCGGGCCGCGGCCGCGCCCTGGGCGTGGATGAAGTGAAATTCACCGGCATGGTGCTGCCCACCGCCAAGAAGGTGACCTACATCGTCAACCTCAAGCGCGTGATCATGCGCAAGCTGGTGCTGGGCATCGCCGACGGCATCATGAAGGTGGACGGCAAGGTCATCTATGAAGCCAAGGGGCTGCGCGTCGGCCTGTTCACCGACGCCCTTGCCGACGGCACGGCGCCTGCTTCCGCCTGATCAGGACTTGAGGATCGCATGAGAAGAGTGGTCGTCACCGGCCTGGGCATTGTTTCCTCCATCGGCAACAATGCCGGGGAGGTCACCGACAGCCTTCGCAACGCGCGTTCGGGCATCGTCGCGGCGGAGGATTACATCCGCCTGGGCTTCCGCAGCCAGGTGCATGGCAGCCTGAAGATCAATCTCGACGAGGTGGTGGACCGCCGCGCCCGCCGATTCCAGGGCGACGGCGCCGGTTATTGCTGGGTGGCGATGAACCAGGCCATCGCCGATGCGGGGCTGGGCGAGGATCTGGTGTCCCATCCGCGCACCGGACTGATCGCGGGCTCGGGCGGGCCTTCGACCAAGGCTATCGTGGCCGCCGCCGACATCACCCGCCAGAACAATTCGCCCAAGCGCGTGGGCCCCTTCGCGGTGCCCAAGGCGATGTCCTCCACGGTCAGCGCCAACCTGTCCACCTGGTTCAAGACCAAGGGCTATAATTATTCGATCTCCAGCGCCTGTTCGACCTCGGCCAACTGCATCGGCAACGCCTATGAGCTGATTCAGTGGGGCAAGCAGGACATCATGTTCGCGGGCGGCGGCGAGGAGCTGGACTGGACCCTGTCGGAACTGTTCGACGCGATGGGCGCCATGTCGTCCAAGTATAACGCCTCGCCCGAAAGCGCCTCGCGCGCCTATGACCTGAACCGCGACGGCTTCGTGATTTCCGGTGGCGGCGGCATCCTGGTGCTGGAAGAACTGGAGCACGCGCGCGCGCGGGGCGCGAAGATCTATGCCGAGATCGTGGGCTATGGCGCCACCGCCGACGGCGCCGACATGGTGGCCCCCTCGGGCGAAGGCGCGGTGCGCTGTATGCGGATGGCGCTGAAGGATGTGAAGGGGCCGGTGGATTACATCAATCCCCACGCCACCTCCACGCCGGTGGGCGACATTCCCGAAATCAACGCCATCAAGGCGGTGTTCGGCGACAAAACCCCCGCGATCAGCGCCACCAAGTCGCTCACCGGCCACAGTCAGGGCGCGGCGGGCGTGCATGAGGCGATCTATACCCTGCTGATGATGCAGAACGGCTTCATCTGCGAAAGCGCCAATATCGTGGAACTGGACCCGGCGGTGGCGGGCGCCAACATCGTGCGCCAGCGCATCGACAATGCGCGGATCAACACCGCGCTGTCCAACAGCTTCGGCTTTGGCGGCACCAATGCCTCGCTGGTGTTCCAGCGTTTCGAACAGTGATGTCCCATCATGAAACAGAACACGCCCCGCGAGGACATCTTGGCTGAGACGAAAACGGGACACATGGCCCAGCCCGGCGGGCTGATGAAGGGCAAAAAAGGCCTGGTGATGGGCGTCGCCAACGACCATTCCATCGCCTGGGGCATCGCCCAGACACTGGCCGCCAATGGCGCGGAGGTCGCCTTCACCTATCAGGGCGACGCCCAGAAAAAGCGCCTGGCGCCGCTGGCCGCTTCCATCGGCAGCGGGATCGTGCTGCCCGCCGATGTGGAAAGCGACGAGCAGCTGGACGCGGTCTTCGCGCATCTGAAGAAGGAATGGGGCGGCCTGGATTTCCTGGTGCATTCCCTGGCCTTTTCCGACCGCGAGGAACTGAAGGGCCGCTATGTCGATACCAGCCGCGCCAACTTCACCAAGAGCCTGGAAATCTCGTGTTATTCCTTCACGGCGGTCGCCCAGCGCGCCGCCGCGCTGATGACCGGGGGCGGGTCGCTGGTGACGCTGACCTATCTGGGGGCGCAGCGCGTCATGCCCAACTACAATGTGATGGGCGTGGCCAAGGCGGCGCTGGAAGCCAG
>CALDFO010000197.1 GCA_937942205.1 uncultured Alphaproteobacteria bacterium | reverse complement strand
GCACCCAGGCACGGGCGAGGTGACGCTGGTCGCGCCCAGCAACCGCGCGCTGGCGCATGCGCTGGATTTCGCGCGCGGCCAGAAGGACTGGATCGCCCTGCAGCGCGCGCGCGTGCCCGCGCCGATCCTGCTGGAACCGGGCGCGCTTGTGCCCTTCCGCGGCCAGATGCACGAGGTGCGCCATGGCGCGCGCGGCCGCGCGCCGGTGTTGCATGACACAGCGGCGAAGGTGCTGTGGGTGCATGGCCGCGCCGAACATGCGCCGCGCCGCCTGACCGATTTCCTCAAGCGCGAAGCCCGCCGCCTGTGCGAGGCGCGGCTGCTGGACTATGCCGCCATACTGGGCGTCGTCCCCTCGCGCCTGACCATGCGCGACACGGCCAGCCGCTGGGGCTCCTGCTCGGCGGCGCGGGCCATCTCGCTGTCCTGGCGGCTGATCTTCGCGCCGGATTTCGTGCGCGACTATGTCGTGGCGCATGAAGTGGCGCATCTGAAGGAAATGAATCACGGCCCGCGCTTCTGGGCGCTGGTGGAGACGCTGCATCCGCAGGCCGCGCAGGCGCAGGAATGGCTCAGGCTGCATGGCCGCTCGCTGCAGCGTTACACCCTGCGCGGCTAACCGCCGAACAGGCTGTCGATCAGCGCGTCCAGGCTGGCCGGATCTTTCGCCGGTTGCGGCACGGCGGCAGGGATCGGTTCCGCCGCATCGGGGGAAGTGGCCTCCGGCATTTCAGGCGGCAACTGGCTGGAGGCCAGCACCATCCCCGCCAGGGGCCGCGCCGCCAAGCCCTGCCCCGCGCCGGTCATGAATTCGCGGAAGATGCGCGCGGGCAGGCCGCCGCCCGTGACTTTCAGCATGGGCGTGGAATCGTCATTGCCCGCCCAGACGCCGCAGACCAGATCGGCGGTGAAGCCCACGAACCAGGCGTCGCGGACCTCCTGCGTCGTGCCCGTCTGGCCCGCCGCATCGCGGTCCGGCAGCCGCGCGGCCTTGCCGGTGCCGGTCAGCACCGTCTCGGCCATCATCCGGGTCATGGCGGCGTTGTTCTCGGGGCTCATCACGTCTTTGGGCGCGGGCGGCTGGCGCGCATACAGCAGCTGTCCCGACAGGGTGCGGATGCGCAGGATGCCGTAAGGCGGGGCGGCCTGCCCGCCATTGGCGAAGGAAGCATAGGCGCCCGTCAGCTCCAGCGGCGTCACGCCCGAGGTGCCCAGCGCCAGCGACGCCACCGCGCTGAGCGGCGAGGTGATGCCCAGCCGCACAGCCGCCGCCGCCACGGCGCGCGGACCGGCTTCCTGCGTCAGCTGGGCCGCCACCGAATTGGACGACACCGCGAAGGCGTGCAGCAACGACATGTCGCCCGCATAACGGTTCTCGTAATTGGCGGGCGCCCAT
>CALDFO010000196.1 GCA_937942205.1 uncultured Alphaproteobacteria bacterium | reverse complement strand
CGGCTTCTATCTCACCGTGAATCATGCCTTCCGCCATGTCGTGAAACGCCGCGGCTGGGCGGCCCCGGCGGCCCTGCGCCTGCCGCTGCACGCGGCGGCGGTGCTGCTGACCTTCGCCGCCACCAGCCTGGCCTGGATCGTGTTCCGCGCCCAGAGCCTGGACGCGGCGGGCCGGGTGATCGCGGGCCTGACCGGCCGGGGCCACAGCGCCATCGTCAGCTTCTCGCCGCTGGCGGCGGTGACGCTGCTGCTGCTGACGGGGATCGTCTGGTTCATGCCCAACAGTATGCAGATCCTGTGGCGTCACGATCCCGCCCTGCCCTCGCCCTATGGCGCCGATCAGGTGACGCCCGCCCGCCGCCTGGCCTGGGCGCCGACCCGCAGCGCGGCCATCGCCTATGGCCTGCTCTGCATCGCCGCCGTTCTGGCCTTGTCGAACCTCAAACCCTTCATCTACTTCCAGTTCTGATGGCAGTTCTGATGGACAAAAGCCGCTACACCGCATGGTTCCTGGGCACGGTGCTGACCGCCGTGGCGCTGCTGGCCGGATTCAACTGGGCGGTGGGCATTTACATCCTGCACCATCCCAATGGCCCCAGCGTGCAGACCCTGTCGGGCTTCGAGCGCGCTCTCAAGCCGGTCTGGCTGGCGCGCATCCGGCCCGAGATCGTGTTCGTCGGCTCCAGCCGGGTGCGCGACGCCTTCGATCCGGTCCTGCTCGATCCGGCGCTGGGCGCGCGCACCTTCAATTACGGCGCCTCCAGCATGACGCCCTATGAGGCGCGGCGCTTCACTCAGGATGCCCTGGCCCAGCCTTCGGTGCGGCAGGTGGTGGTGGCGCTGGACGCCTTCACCGGCAATGGCGGCCCCGGCGAGGCGCTGCCCAGCTTCGATGAAACCCGCCTGGCGGTAACGCCGGAGGGCGCGCCGACGCCCCGGCGCGGGCTGTGGCTGTTCACCACCGGCTTTCTCAGCGGCGGCGCGGTGGGCATGAACGCCCTCAGCGCCTGGTCGCTGCTGCAACTGGGCGGCCAGGAGGCCGCCAGCCGCCCCGACCTGTTCGGCGCTTATGCCCATATGACGCAGGCGGTGATGGCGCGCGACCTGTCCTATCGCCGCCAGCGGGTGATGCGGATGGGCGACGGCCCCCGGCGCGAGCTGGAGACCCTGCTGGCCGCCGCCTGTACCGCGCGGCCGAAACTGACGCTGTATTTTTCACCCGACCATGCCGCCATCCAGCAGCGTTACCGCGTCGGCGACGCGGCGGGACTGGCCGCCTTCAAGGCCGCCGTGGCCGCGGCGGTGACGCGGCATAACGCGTCATGCGCCAACCGGGTGGCGCTGTTCGATTTCCTGAACGCCAATCCGCTCACCACCGAAGCGATGCGGGACGGGATCAGTCCCAGCTATGTGGATCTGGTGCATGTCCGCCCGCCGGCCGGTGTCCGGCTGGCGCGGCGGATGCTGGGCCGGGGGGAGGAGACACTGGGAACCAGGCTCACGCCCCCCTGAGATTACCCAGCCGGACTCACTGGGTTCCCGCCGTCGTCACCACCTGCGGCGGGCCGTCCGTCTTGCCGGTTTCGGAGATCAGAAACACCGCGCCCGCCACCAGGCCGGCAATGCCGATCGCCGCCAGGGGACCGGGCCGCAACTGGGCCGCCGCCACGCCGGCGGGCTTGCCGGGGGCCAGGGGAGCCGCAGCGGCCTGGGCCGTATTTTCGGCGGCCAAGGCCGGGACGGAAAGGGTCGCCACAAGAGCCGTGGCAATGGTCGCGCGCGTCAGAATGCTCATCTATCCTCTCTCAGACCCGTTTGGGGTTTTGCCGTATGGCGGGCGTTTGCCGCCGGGATTCTTTCAACACCAGGACGATCTACTACTCCTGTCAGAAATGCAAAGTGAAAACATCGCAATCGTTCTCTTTTTGTTTCAGACGCTGCCGAAACACGCTATGACCGCCGCATGGATTCCCTGACAACCGATACTCTGGCCGCGATCCTGTCGCCGCGGCGCCGGACCGCCATTTTGGATGTCGGGGCCAACCCGATCGACGGCGATCCGCCCTACAAGCGGATGCTGGCGGCGGGCCTGTGCGAGATCACCGGCTTCGAGCCACAGGCCGAAGCCCTGGCCCGGCTGAACGCCAAGGCGGGACCGCACGAACGCTATCTGCCGCACGCGCTGGGCGATGGAACAGCCCGTACCCTGCACATCTGCGAACTGGAGGGCATGACCAGCCTGCTGGTTCCCGATAGCGCCCATCTGGCGCTTTTCAATCTCTTTCCTATATGGGGAGATGTGAAAGCCCGCATCCCCGTCCAGACCCGCCGCCTCGACGATATCGCCGAGATCGCGCCGCCGGACTTCCTCAAAATGGACATCCAGGGTTCCGAGCGCGACGTGCTGGAACATGGCCGGGAGAAACTCGCGGCGGCGGTGGCGATTCAGACCGAAATGTCCTTCATCCCGCTCTACCAGGGCCAGCCCACCCTGGGCGAGATGGACACCCTGCTGCGCGGGATGGGTTTCCTGCCCCACTGTTTCGCCGAAATGAAAGTCTGGCCCCTGGCGCCGCTGGTGGCGGGCGGCCAGGCCAACCGCGGCCTGCGCCAGCTTCTGGAAGCCGACATGGTCTATGTGCGCGACTTCACGCGCGCGTCCAACATGACGCCCGAACAGTGGAAGCACCTGGCCCTGATCGCACACCATTGCTACGGCTCCGCCGACCTGGCGCTGCGCTGCATCAACATGCTGATGGAACTGGGCGCCCTGCCCCCGGGCTCCGGGCAGCGTTACCTGGACAGCCTTTCGAGAAAACCCGACTGATGCTCAAGAACATCTCCATCCGCGGCGCGCGCGAGCACAATCTCAAGAACATCGATGTCGAAATCCCGCGCGGAACCCTGACCGTGCTGACGGGCCTGTCGGGTTCCGGCAAGTCCTCGCTCGCCTTCGACACCATCTATGCCGAAGGCCAGCGCCGCTATGTCGAGTCGCTGTCGGCCTATACCCGCCAGTTCCTGGAGATAATGCAGTAGCCCAATGTC
>CALDFO010000195.1 GCA_937942205.1 uncultured Alphaproteobacteria bacterium | reverse complement strand
AACCGCCGCATCCTGATCGTCGATGCCGACAGCGGAAAATATATCGGCCATTTCGGCGCCTATGGCTCCAATCCCGTCGACGATGCCGCCGCCCGCGCCGCCGGGCCGTGGATGAACGACTATACCAGGGGCAACCGCAAGCCCGCCTTCTTCCGCAATCCGGTACATTGCGTGAAGATCGCCGACGACGGGAAGATTTATGTCTGCGATCGCGGCAACGACCGCATCCAGGTGTTCGACAGCAAGAGTCCCGACCTGGGCAAGGCGTGCAGCAATCCCAGCGGCATCGCGGGCAAGTGCGGCTTCGTGGCGGAACAGTGGATCAGCGAAAAGACCGATACCGTGCTGCCCGGCACCGCCGTCTCGATGAACTTCTCCGAGGACAAGGCGCAGAGCTGCCTCTATGTCGGCGACAACACCAACATGACGATCTACCTGCTCAACCGCGCCAACCTCCAGGAATTGGGCCGTCTGGGCCGGGCGGGGCGCATGAGTGGTGAATTCCACTGGCTGCACCAGGTCAGCCTGGACAGCAAAGGCAACATCTACACCGCCGAGGTGGACACCGGAAAACGCATCCAGAAATTCCTGCGCTATGGCGCGGCGGGATGCAGCGGAACCGGCGCGGCGGTGGTGGGCGGGCCGCGCTGATGCGCCTTCTGTTGGCGGGCATGTTGGCGCTGCTGGCGGTGCCGGTCATGGCCGCCGACCGGATGCCTTCCGACACGGATATTGCGGGTATCGCCACCCGGCTGGCGGCGCGGACCGGGGTGCAGGACCGCGCGCCCGGTGTCATCACGCCCGATTTTGTGCTGGACCCGGCCTGGCCCCAGCCTTTGCCCAATCGCTGGATCATGGGGCAGGTCGGCGGCGTCTTCGTGGACGCGCAGGATCATGTCTGGGTGTTGCAGAACCCGCGCACCCTCAGCAATGACGAAACCGGGCTGGACGGCGCGGTCGCTGGCGGGACTGTGAACGGTCTGGGTTTCGCGCGGCCCCGTGGCGCGGTGGCCGATTGCTGCCATGCCGCGCCCTCGGTGCTGGAATTCGACGCCCGCGGCAGGCTGCTGCAAGCCTGGGGCGGCCCCGCC
>CALDFO010000194.1 GCA_937942205.1 uncultured Alphaproteobacteria bacterium | reverse complement strand
GAACAGGCCCAGCACCTTGGGCGTTTGCGGTGAAACCTGGACGAAGCCGCGCGCATCCCAGACATAGGCGCCGCGCGGATTCGCCTTGCGCCAGGCCGCCACCAGGTCGCGGCCATCCTTGCGCTTGCCGGTCTTGTCCGCATATTCGGGGTCCTTGGCCGTGGCGGGCAGGAAGTTGGCGCGGCCGCCGCCCAGGATCAGGTCCATTCCGGTTCCCACGCGCCCCTCGATCATCTGGCGCGCGATATCGGTGCATCCGGCCTTGACGGCTTCGGCGGGCATGTCGCCATCGGTTTCCCAGTCGCGGTGCGGCGTATGGGCATAGGTCGCGGCGGGGGTGGCATGGGTGATGCGCGCCGTGGAGACGATGCCGGTGGCCCGCCCGCTGGCCTGCGCGAAATCGAAGATGGAGGGCACCGCATGGGCGTCCCGCCCCTCGCATACGCCCAGCCGGGCTTCCGGCCCCACGCCGATCACATCGTTGCGGGCCTTGACCCCGGCCATGATCGCGGTCGCGGTGGGGGCGGAATCCGCCACCTGGGCGTCATGGGTATAGGTCTTGACCAGCGCGGTGTGCGACAGGCTGTCCATGGCGGTGACGAAGGATTCCCCGTCCTTGCCCAGCTTCTGGCCCTGATAGATGCGCCCCGCCGTCAGGCTGCTGACCCCCATGCCGTCGCCGATGAAAATGATCACATTGCGCGCCGGGCCGGTCACCGGCTGGTCGGCCTTCAGCCGCGCCAGTTCGGCCTGGGCCTGCTGGCGGTAATCTTCGGTCGTCACCTGCCGGGCGGGCTGGGCCAGCGCGGCGGTGGACACAAGGCCGAATGCCACGGCAAGGCAAAGGCGCGAGATGGACATGGACGATACTCCCCGGATGGTGCGGCGCGCAGGTTGGCTGCGTTTTGTGTCGGATGTGATGCGGGCGCACTCTAGCCAACCGCATCGCGGCTGGCAAAAGCCCCGTGTCATGGCTAGAAAGCGCAGATGCGCCCGTTTATCGCCACCGTTGTCACCGCCCTGGCCCTGGTCACCGTCAGCCGTGCCAAGGCGGCGGAGCTGTCGCTCAGTGTGGAAATCCCGCGCATCAGGATGGCCGAATATCACCGCCCCTATGTCGCCATCTGGCTGGAGGATGCGGCGGGCAAGGTCACCAACCTGGCGCTGTGGTACAATGTGAACAATCCGCGCAAGGAAGGCGACCGCTGGCTGCGCGACACCCGGCAGTGGTGGCGCAAGGCGGGGCGGGTGCTGGCCCTGCCGCTGGATGGCGTCTCCTCGCCCACCCGCTCGCCCGGCGCCCATACGGTCCGCATGGACGGCGCGGCGCTCCAGACATTGCCGCCCGGACCTTACAAGCTGACGGTGGAGGCGGCCCGCGAAAAGGGCGATTATGAAATCCTCACCTTGCCGGTGCAGTTGCCGGTGTCGAAAAAGGCCGCCGCCCAGGCCAAGGGTGAAACGGAGCTGGGCCTGATCCGGCTGATCATGATGCCATGAGTGGGACGCCATGAACGGGTACGCCATGCGCGGGGCGTTTTGAGCCGCCCGCGACGGCGCGTGCTGGTGCCGCAAAGCCTGCCGGCAGTGTTGCGGACCGGCGCGCCGCCTTCGGCCCAGGTCGCGCGGCTGGGCGGCGAGACGATGGGCACCAGCTGGTCGGTGGTGATGACCCTGTCGCCGGGCTCCGTCCTGGCCGATGTCGAGGCGGCGCTGACCGCGATGCTGGATCGCCTGGTGGCGCAGATGAGCCATTGGCGGCCGGATTCGCATCTGACCCGGTTCAACCGCGCCCCGGCGGAAAGCTGGCACGACCTGCCGCCGGATTTCCAGGTGGTGACGCAAGCCGCCTTGCGCGTGGCGGCGGAAAGTGACGGCGCGTTCGATCCCAGCCTGGGGGCGCTGGTCAATCTGTGGGGCTTCGGCCCGTCAGGCCCGCGCGCCGCGCCGCCACCCCAAGCGGCGGTGGAAGCCCTGCTGGCGCAGGCGGGATGGCGCAGGCTGATGCTGGAGGGCGCGCGGCTGAAGCAGCCGGGGGGCCTGCATCTGGATTATTCCGGCATCGCCAAGGGTCATGCGGTGGATTGTCTGTCGCGCCTGCTGACGACGCTGGGAATCCGCGATCATCTGGCCGAGATCGGCGGCGAGTTGCGCGGCGCGGGCGTCAAGCCCGATGGTGCGCCCTGGTGGGTGGGGCTGGACAGCGGCGCCGGATCGACCGAAACCGTGGTGGCGCTGCACGGCCTGTCCATCGCCACCTCCGGCAGCGAGCGCGGCTTTGTGCATGACGGCCGGGCCTATGGCCACACGCTGGACCCGCGCACCGGCGCGCCGCTGGAAAATAACGTCGCCTCGGTGACGGTGCTGCACCCCGAATGTCTGTTGGCGGATGCCTATGCCACGGCGCTGATGGTGATGGGGGCGGATCGCGGCCTGGCCTTCGCCGCCGATCATGGTCTGGCGGCGCTGTTCGTGCTGCGGGACGGGCAAGGCCTTGCCGAACGGCTCAGTCCTGCCTGCCAGGCCATGCTGGATTAGTTTCCCCGCCGACCTTCACGGAAGCGCGAAGACCAGGACACTGTCGCCGCCGATCGGGCTGCGCAGGAACGAGCCGCCGGTGGCCACCAGCGCCACATACTGCTTGCCGTCCTTGCCGCGATAGGTGATGGGCGTGGCATGGCCGGAATAGGCCAGCTTGTGGGTCCAGATCTCCTTGCCGGTCGCGGTTTCAAAGGCGCGGAAGCGGGAATCGTCGGTGCCCGCGATGAAGGTCAGTCCGCTGGCGGTCAGGGTCGGCCCGCCCAGGCTGGGACGGCCGGTGTT
This sequence comes from uncultured Alphaproteobacteria bacterium, assembly GCA_937942205.1. GTDB lineage: Bacteria > Pseudomonadota > Alphaproteobacteria > Micropepsales > Micropepsaceae > Rhizomicrobium. The sequence continues at coordinate 671 of CALDFO010000194.1, read as the reverse complement.
GCGCACCGCTTCGGGCAGGCTATCGGTGACGCCCAGGGTGGTGCGCCAGGCGATCTTGCCGGTATTGACGTTGACCGCATACAGGCTGCCCCAGGGCGGCTGCTGGCACATCAGCTTCTTGTCCTCGTCGATGAAGAAGCTGTCGGGGCCGGTGGTGGAGCCCCAGTGGCCTTCCTTCTTCTTTTCGAGCTGCTCGATGCTGCCCATGTCGTGGGTGTTGATGATGAAATAACCCAGCGACGGGTCGAAGGCGCCGCCGCCCCATTCCGCGCCGCCGCCGCTGCCGGGAAAGCGCGCGATCTGGGAATCCATGGTCAACGGCGACCAGGCCACGCTGTCGTGGATTTTCTTGGTCCTGACCAGGTTCTCGCAAAACGCCTTGTGCTCCGGCGTCACCGTGGCGATGTCGGTGGCGGCGGTGAAATGCTGGCGCGCCAGCGGCGGCGGCGTCACCGGAATGGGCTGGGTCGGCCAGGCCTGTTCGCCGGTGACGGTGCTGGGCGGCACCGGGGTTTCCTTGACCGCATAGATCGGCTTTCCGGTCACGCGGTCCAGCAGATAGAGATAGGCGGACTTGGTGATGGCGGCGACGGCGGGAATGGTTTTGCCGTCCTTTTTCACATCGAGCAGCGTGGGCGGCGTGCTCATGTCATGGTCCCAGATGTCGTGAT
>CALDFO010000193.1 GCA_937942205.1 uncultured Alphaproteobacteria bacterium | reverse complement strand
GAAGACCGGAACATTCAAGGCCGGGAAATTCGGCGCGGTCACGACGAATGTGCCGACCCGCTGGCCCGCCTGGACCGGGGCCGTGAGGCCGGGATTGAGCCGCAACTGGGTCTTCATGCCCGCATGCGAGTCCACCTGCATGGTGACGTTGAGCGGCTTGCCCGCGGTCACCGGCACGCTTTCCACCGCGCCGCCCTGGACCGGCGCATTGCCCAGGACCTGGCCCGCCTTGAGGACGGGATAGGAGCGGAATTCGCGGAACGCCATCTCCAGGATGCGGGTCGCTTCCTCGGCGCGGCGGATATTGGGGAAATAGTCGTTCTTGTATTGCGGATAGCGCAGCCCGTTCAGCACCAGGATCAGGCGCTGATCGCCGCGCCTGGCCGAGGCGACGATGCCGTACCCGGCCGCGTCGGTATGGCCGGTCTTGAGGCCGTCAGCGCCCGGCAGCATGGTCAGCACCAGATCGCGGTTGGGCTGGCGGATCTTGTTCCAGACGAATTCGCGCTCGCTGAAATAGTGATAATACTGAGAATATTCGTTGATGATGTGGCGGGCCAGCTTGGCCAGGTCCAGCGCGCTCATCATCTGGCCCGGCGGTTCCGGCAGGCCGTCGGGATTGACGAAGGTGGATTGCTGCAGGCCGATCTGTTTGGCCCGCTGGTTCATCATCTTGACGAAGCCCTCGACGGTGCCGCCCAGCGCCTCGGCCACCACCACACAGGCGTCGTTGCCGGACTGGATCACGATGCCGCGGATCAGGTCTTCCACCGATACCCGCGAGCCCAGTTCCAGGAACATGCGCGAGCCGCCGGTGCGCCAGGCCCGCTCGGAAACCGGGAAGGTGTCGGTCAGCTTGACCCGTCCGTCCTTCAGGCGGCCGAACAGCAGGTCGATGGTCATCAACTTGGACATCGAGGCGGGCGGCATCGCCACCAGGCCGTCCTTCTGCCACAGCACCTGGCCGGACGCGCCGTCCATCAGCAGCGCGTGCTCGGCGCTGGTGTCGATGGCGGCCCGCGCGGGCACAAGACCGGCGACCAGGCCGGTCGCAAGGATGGTCAGGCTGAGGGCAAGACGTCGGAACATGCGAACTCCAAAACAGGCAAATCTATTGATCGACGACGATCTGAGCGTCATTGGCGCCCAGGCCGGTGATGCGGGACAGAGCGGCATCGGCCTCCTGGACAGAGGAAAGAGGCCCGCTGCGGACCCTGTAGAGCGTCTGCCCGTTGCGCTGAAGCGTGGCGATGCGCAGATCGCCGCCGATCCGGTTCAGCAAGGCGCGGGCGTTCTCCACCTTGGAAAAAGCGCCGACCTGGACATACAGCCGGGTCACGGCGGGAACCGGCACATCCGTCACCTTTCCGGTGGGCTGGGCGTCGGCGAACATCTGACTGGGAATGGGCGGCGGCGCGGACCGGACCGGCTCGCGCGGCGGCGGCGCCACGGTGGCGCCCGGCAGGATGGCCAGCGCGGCGCTGTCCACCTTGCCGCTGGGCGCGGCCGGCAGGGCGCTGGCGACGGCGGCGGGCGTCTCCGACGGCGGCGCGCCATTGATATCGGCGCGGGAGAGATAGGTCACGCGCACCCGGGCGGTGCCGGCGCGCTTGACGTCCAGCAGTTCGGCCGCCCGCTCGCTGAGGTCGATGATGCGGCCACGGGCGAAAGGCCCGCGATCGTTGACGCGCAGCACCAGCGACTTGCCGTTGTCCAGGTTGGTGACGCGAACATTGACCGGCATGGGCAGGGTCTTGTGCGCGGCGGTCAGGTCGCCCGCATTGTAGACTTCCCCATTGGCGGTGCGCTTGCCGTAGAAGGTCGGGCCGTACCAGGAGGCGATGCCGGTTTCGTCATAATCGGGCTGTTCGCGCGGATAGTACCAGATATTCTCGATCTGATAGGGCTGGCCGACCTTGTAGACCCCGGCGCTGGGAGGAACCGTGACCACCGGCGGCGGCGCGGGCGGCTTGGGCGCCGTCGAACAGGCCGCGGCCAGGAGACCGGCGGAGGCAAGGGTGGAGAATCGGGCGGCACGCCGCATGGTCGAATCGTGTCCGGGATGACGGTTTGACCGTAACGGGGCGGCGGCGGCGGCTCAACGCCTTGCCGAAAAAGCTTACCAAAGCTACACGAACTGACCGGATGGCCGGACCGGATGGGTGGCCGAGTGGTTTAAGGCAGCGGTCTTGAAAACCGCCGGGCCCGCAAGGGTCCCGTGAGTTCGAATCTCACCCCATCCGCCACCCGCATACATGCGCGCGGGCCGCATACTGTTCGCAGGTCCGGCCATCTTCGTGATCTGGATGATGCAGAGCGATGCGCGGCGGCTGCACCCGTTCCCGGGAGCGAAAACCAGGATCGGCGGCAAGCCATCATGTCGTTCCGGCATTCGCGTTTCACTTGCTTGCCTGCGTCACAAGCCAAATCGGGGTTAAGAGTGGAAACTCTCAGAATGGGCAAGCAATCATCCGTACACGGCATGGTCGCGGGCGCCCATGGCGATCATGCGATGGTGTCCATGCGGCTGGCGGCCTTCATGGTCGCGCTGATGACCGCGGCTGCGATATTGTGACGGACGGGGAAATGCCCCACACTCGCACCCGGAATTTTACAAACAACAATACGGGGTGGGGACATGAAATTTCCGGGAGTGGCGGGCCTTGCGCTCGCGCTGATGACGACGGTGGCGCTGACGACCGCAGGGGCGGCGCAAGAGGCGCGCCAGCCGGGCGACTATCCGCTGACCGCCGACTCGCTGGTCAACCCGGCCATCGCGCATGGCCGCCTGGAAGGCCCGTTCGAGTTCCGCAGCAATGTGATCGCGGGCACCGTGCGCCGCTATTGGATTTATGTCCCGGCTAATTATGACGCCAAGTCGCCGCCCAACCTGCTGGTGTTCCAGGACGGCCAGCGCGCCACCAACCCCGACGGCCCGCTGCGCATCCAGAATGTGCTCGACAACCTGATCGCCAAGGGCGACATCCCCGCCACGCTGGGCATCTTCATCACCCCGGGCAACACCGGCACCGCGCATTATCCCGACAATCTGGGCACCGGAAATCCCAACCATCGCGCCCCGGAATATGACGCGGTCAACGACACCTATGCCCGTTTCCTGATCGACGAGATGCTGCCGGAAGTGGCGAAGAAATACACCTTCACCAAGGATCCGATGAAGCGGGCCATCGGCGGCACCTCGTCCGGCGCGATCTGCGCCTGGACGGTGGCGTGGAACCGGCACGACGCCTTCGGCAATGTCATCAGCTATATCGGCAGCTACACCTCGATCGGCTACAAGCCCGCGACCGCGACCACGCCGCTGGTGGTGGGCGGCGACACCTATCCGGGGCTGGTGCGCAAGAACCCGATCCG
>CALDFO010000192.1 GCA_937942205.1 uncultured Alphaproteobacteria bacterium | reverse complement strand
CCGATCTGCTGTCGGGCGTGGATGTCGTGGCCCATGCCCATCGCCTGATGAATTTCATCTATGTCGCCTCCGCCGGGCGGGCGCTGGGCGAGGGCGACCCGCCGGACATATCCGAGCAAGGCTCCAACACCTGGGCGGTCGCCCCGGCCAAGACCGCCAACGGCAACACCCTGCTGCTGCAGAACCCGCACCTGCCCTGGGCCACCGACTACTTCATCTATTACGAGGCCCATCTCACCGGCCCGGGCTTCGAGACCTATGGCGCCACCCAGATCGGTCTGCCCATCGTGCGCTTCGCCTTCAACCAGCAGATGGGCATCTCCAACACCGTCAACAGCATGGTGGGGGCGACCAATTACCGGCTGACGCTGAAGGACGGTGGCTATCTGCTGGACGGCAAGGTCCAGCCCTTCCGCACCCGCCAGACCAGCTATCAGGTGCGGCAGGCGGACGGCTCGCTGGCCGAGAAACCGCTGACGATCCGCGAGACGGTGCATGGCCCGGTGTTCGTCCGGGCGGACGGCACCCAGGTGGCGGTGCGGGTGGCGGGCCTGGACCGGCCCTATATGCTGCAACAGTATTTCGACATGACCCGCGCCAGGGATTTCAAAGCCTACAAGGCGGCGCAGGACCGGCTCCAGATTCCCACCTTCAACATCACCTATGCCGACCGCGACGGCCACATCGACTATACCTTCAACGGCATCGCACCGCGCCGTAGCGAGGGCGATCTGACCTTCTGGTCGGGCCTGGTTCCGGGCGATGACTCCCGCTATCTCTGGACCGAAGTGCATCCGTTCCAGGACCTGCCGCAGGTCAGCGATCCGGCCAGCGGCTTTGTGCAGAACGCCAACGATCCGCCCTGGCTGTCCACCTGGCCCGCCGCGCTCCGGCCGGAGCAGTATCCCGCCTATATGGCGCCGCAGACTCCCGCCTCCTTCCGCGCCCAATATTCGGTCAGCGCGCTGGCGGGCAACGACGCCATCACCCCGCAACGTTTCATGGAATTGAAACTGGGGGAGCGCGCGGTGCTGGCCGACCGGGTGCTGCCCGACCTGGTCCCCGCCGCCTTGGCCGATTCCGACCCGGAGGTGCGGCGCGCCGCGCGCCTGTTGAACGACTGGAACCGGACCTTCGACAGCGGCAACCGGGCGGGGCTGCTGTTCGAGGAATGGGCGCGGCTGTTCGCCGGGCCCAGCTTCACCAGGCAGGACGGCTTCGCCGTGGCCTGGTCGCCGCAGCGTCCTCTCAGCACACCGTATGGAATCAAGGACACCGCCGCGGCGGTCGCGCAGCTCAAACAGACCATCGCCGCGACCAAGAAGAAGTATGGCGCGATCGACCGGCCCTTTGGCGAGGCGTCGCGGTTCATCCTGGAGGGCGTGAATGCGCCGGGCAATGGCGGCTATGCCAATCTGGGCTCCTTTCGGGCGATCAACTGGGGGGCGCCCGACGCCAAGGGCATCCGCACACCCGAGCATGGCGAGACCTGGGTGGCGATGATCGAGTTTTCCACCCCCATCAAGGCCTATGGCCTGATGAGCTATGGCAACGCGCGCCAGCCCGGCACCACACATCACAGCGACCAGCTGGAAATGCTGTCCCGCCGGGACTTCCGCGAATTATGGCTGCGCCGGGAGCAGGTGGAAGCCCATCTGGAGGAGCGGATGACCTTTACGCCGCCGCCGCGTCACTAGCGGTCGTAATCATGCTTGCTGGAGTAGAACAGCAGGGCCATCAGCCCCGCGCCCAGCGCGAGGGAGATGACGACACCGGCGATCAGCATTCCCCAGCCCATGCCGCTCATTTCGGTTTCGATGGCGTTCCAGACGCCCAGGGAATACCAGCCGGACGCCACCATCAGCGCCACCAGCGCTCCGATCACGACCCATCCGCCGACGGACAATTTCGATTTTGATTGTTCTTCGTCCGGCACCTTTTC
>CALDFO010000191.1 GCA_937942205.1 uncultured Alphaproteobacteria bacterium | reverse complement strand
CGCATGACCTCCCTGCCCATCCTGAGCTGGCACGGCTTTCTGGTGTTCACCGCCGGAGAATTGCTGTTCTCGCTGTCGCCCGGCCCCACGGTGGTGATGATCAGCGCCCATGGCTTTCGCGGCGGCTTCCGCGCGGCGGCGGCGGCGATCTGCGGCACCCAGGCGGGGAACACCGTCTGGTACCTGCTCTGCGTGGCGGGGCTGGGGGCGCTGGTGGACGCCTGGCCCGAAGCCTTCCGCGCCCTGCGCTTGCTGGGCGCGGCCTATCTGGTCTGGCTGGGCGCGGCGGCGCTGTGGCACAGCCGCCGGGCCCATGCCGTCACGGGACCGAAGCTTCAGAAAAGCCCGTTCGTCCAGGCCCTGCTGACGCAACTGGGCAATCCCAAGGCCATGCTGTTCTTCGGCGCCTTCCTGCCGCAGTTCCTCGACACCGGGGCACCGCTGCTGCCGCAATATGCCGTGCTGTATATTGTGACGCTGCTGGGCGAAGGCATCGTCCTCAGCGGCTATGGCTGGCTGGCGGCCAAGGGCGGCCGCATGGCCGCCACACATCACGCGGCGCTGCGCGAGCGCATCGGCGGCACCGTGATGATCGGGCTGGGTCTTCTGTTCGCGGTCACCGCATGACGCCGCGCGATTTCATCCGGCGCAATACCGCGCTGCTGGCGCCGCCGCTGGTGCCGGAACTGCGGCTGCATCTGGCCAGCGAGGTGATGCCGCTGTGGCAACGCACCGAGGAGGAACTGGCGCGGATGGGCCTGCCGCCGCCCTATTGGGCCTTCGCCTGGGCGGGCGGCTAGGCGCTGGCGCGTTATGTGCTGGACCATCCCGCCATCCTGCGCGGCCGCCGCGTGCTGGATATCGGCGCCGGTTCCGGGCTTGTCGCGCTGGCGGCGGCGAAAGCCGGCGCCGCCCATGTGCTGGCCGCCGACATTGACGCTTTCGCCCGCGCCGCCATCGCCCTGAACGCCGAGGCCAACGGGCTGACCATCACGGTGAGCGGCGACGATCTGATCGGCACGGACTCCGCGCGCGAGGACTGGGACATGATCCTGGTCGGCGACCTGTTCTACGAGCGTCCGCTGGCCGAGCGTCTGATGCGCTGGCTGCGCGGCTCGCGGGCGGACAGTCTGCTGGGCGATCCGGGCCGCGCCTATTTTCCAAAGGACGGCGTGGAGCAATGCGCCGCCTATCAGGTCCGGACCACGCGCGACCTGGAGGACCGGGAAATCCGCGACACCGGCGTTTATCGCCTTTCCTGACGCGTCGCCTGGGTCGGGATATCGGGCGGCGGGGCATCCAGGTCGCCGCGCGCCGTGGCGGGAGACGCCTTGCTGATCGCGAAAACCACGCCCGACAACAGGACCAGCGCGATCAGGTTGGGAACGGCCATCATGGCGTTCATGGTGTCGGCGAAGTTCCACACCAGGTCCAGCTTCACCACGCAGCCCACAAAGACGCAGGCTACCCACAAAAGGCGATAGGGCAGGATCACCCTCACCCCGCACAGATATTCGGCCGCGCGCTCTCCGAAATAGCTCCAGCCCAGAAGCGTGGTGAAGACGAACAGGACCAGCCCGATGGTCACGATCCATTCTCCGCCCGGCAGTCCGCTGCCATAGGCCAGCGCGGTCAGGCCGGCGCCCGTCTTGCCGCTCATCCAGGCCGGGGCCTGTTGCAGCACCCCGCCGATCTCGAGCGGCACATGGACCGTCAGGATGACCAAGGCCGTCATGGTGCACACCACGATCGTGTCAATGAAGGTGCCCAGCATGGCGACAAGTCCCAGCCGCGCCGGATCGCGCGTCTGGGCTGCCGCATGGGCGATGGCCGCCGAGCCGAGGCCCGCCTCATTGGAGAAGATGCCCCGCGCCACGCCATACCGCAGCCCCATGATCATCGCCGCGCCCGCAAAGCCACCGGCAGCGGCCGTATCGCTGAACGCGTCGCGGAAGATCAGCGCAAGGGCACCGGGCACATGCTGCGCGTTACATGCGATCACCAGCAGGCTGCCCGCGACATAGACCGCCGCCATGAACGGCACCAGCTTGTCGGACCAGGATGCAATGCGCCGCAACCCGCCGACGATCACGAAAAATACCACGCCGGTCAGAACCACGCCCGTCACCCAGGGCGGCGTGCCGGTGGTGGACTGAAACACATCGGCCAGCGAATTGGCCTGCACCATGTTGCCGATTCCGAAGGCCGCGACCGCGGTGAACAGGGCAAACAGCCAGGCCAGCCAGGCCCAGCGCGCGCCAAGGCCGTTACGGATATAGTACATCGGCCCACCGACGGTGCGGCCCCGCTCGTCCACCTCGCGGAAGCGCACGGCCAGCACCGCCTCGGCATATTTGGTCGCCATGCCCACAAGCGCGGTCATCCACATCCAGAAAATCGCGCCCGGACCGCCCAGCGCGATGGCCGTGGCGACGCCCGCGATATTGCCCGTGCCGACGGTGGCCGCCAATGCCGTCATCAATGACTGATAGGGGGTGATCTCGCCCCGTTCATCCGCGCCCGTGCGCCGTCCGCGCAACATCAGGCGGATGGCCGACGACAGGCGGCGCAGGGGCATGAAACCCAGCCCCACCATCAGATACAGGCCGGTCCCCAGTATCAGGATCAGCATGACCGGTCCCCAGACGACGCCGTTGACCGTGTCCAGGATGGCCTCGATATGGGCCATCACGCCCGCGTCCTTGTTCATGCCCGCCCCCGCAGCGCGATTGCCGATTCGGTGTGCAACCTAACGCCCCTCCCCTTTTTCGCATAGCTCTGACACACTCGGCGTCCTGGCGAAGGGGAAGTCATGTCGATCAGCGAAGAAAACACGGTTGTCGCGGACTATGAACTGAAGCGCGTATTGGGGCCGGTCCAGCTCATCGGGCTGGGCATCGGCATCATCATCGGCGCGGGCATCTTCGTGTCCACCGGCACCACCGCCGCCAACTTCGCCGGGCCGGGCGTCACCCTGTCCTACCTGATCGCCGGTTTCGGCTGCGCCCTGGCGGGCCTGTGCTATGCCGAATTCTCCTCTATGATCCCGGTGGCGGGCAGCGCCTACAGCTATACCTTCGCCACCTTCGGCAAATTCCTGGCCTGGCTGATCGGCTGGGATCTGATCCTGGAATATCTGGCGGCCGGCTCGGCCGTGGCGGTGGGCTGGTCGGGCTATTTCAACGGCCTGATGGCCGACATGGGCATCCATGTGCCCGAGCATCTGTCCAAATCGCCGGTGATCTGGAATGTGGACCAGAGCTTCGCCCTCAGCGGCGCGGTGATCAACCTGCCCGCCTTCTGCCTGGTGCTGTTCCTGACCACACTGCTGGTGATCGGCATCCGCGCCAGCGTCACCTTCAACGGCATCATGGTGCTGCTGAAGCTGGCGGTGGTGCTGCTGGTGATCGGCTTCGGCCTGCAATATGTCACCGCCGACAACCTCACCCCCTTCATCCCGGAGAACAAGGGCGTGTTCGGCGAATTCGGCTGGAGCGGCATCGTCCGCGCCTCCGGCGTGGTGTTCTTCGCCTATATCGGCTTCGACTGCGTGTCCGCCGCCGCGCAGGAAACCAAGAACCCCCAGCGCAACATGCCCATCGGCATCCTGGGGTCGCTGGCGCTCTGCACCGTCCTCTATGTGCTGATGTGCATCGTGATGACCGGCGTGACGCACTATTCCAATCTCGGCGTCTCCAAGCCGGTGACGGTGGCGGTGCAGGCGATGGGGCCGCGGCTGGCCTGGCTGGTGCCGCTGGTCAATTTCGGCGCCACGCTGGGCCTGGGGACCGTGGTGCTGGGCCTGCTGCTGGGCCAGTCGCGCATCTTCTACGCCATGTCGCGCGACGGCATGTTGCCCGAACTGTTCGCCCGTGTGCATCCCACCTTCCGCACGCCCTGGCTCTCCACCATCCTGATCGGCCTGCTGGCGGCGCTGCTGTCGGCTTTCCTGCCGGAAAACCTGCTGATCGAGCTGGTGGCGATCGGCACCCTGGCCGCCTTTGTGCTGGTCTGTCTCAGCGTCATCATCCTGCGCCGGACCCATCCCGACGTGCCCCGCCCCTTCCGCACCCCGCTGGTGCCGATCGTGCCCATCGGCGGCATGCTGGTCTGCTTCGGCATGATGGCGGGCCTGCCGCTGGACACCTGGATCCGCTTCATCGGCTGGGGTCTTTTGGGGCTGGTGGTCTATTTCTTCTATGCCCGCAAACACGCCCGCACGCCGTCTTACGCCTTGAAGCGGCCCTCTTGATGCAACGATAACGCGCGCCTAAAAGCGGGCATGGCCTACCGCAATCTCCGGGAGTTCTGCGACCTGCTGGAAAAGCAGGGCGAACTGGTGCGCGTGACCCAGCCGGTGTCCACCGTGCTGGAGATGACCGAGATCCAGACCCGCCTGATCGCCCAGGGCGGCCCGGCGGTGATCTTTGAAAAGCCCATCAAGGCCGACGGCACCCCCGGCGACATGCCGGTGCTGGTCAACCTGTTCGGCACCGTGAAGCGCGTGGCGATGGGTGTCACGATGGGCGGCCTGTCACGTACGACCGGCACCGAACTGCGCGCGGTGGGCGAACTGCTGGCCCAGTTGCGCCAGCCCCAGCCGCCGCGTTCGCTGGGCGAAGCCGCCGACCTGCTGCCGCTGGTCAAGACCGTGCTGGCGATGAAGCCCAAGACCGTGTCGCGTCCGCCCTGCCAGGAGGTGGTGCTGCGCGGCGGCGATATAGACCTGGCGAAACTGCCGGTGCAGACCTGCTGGCCGGGCGAACCCGCGCCGCTGATCACCTGGCCGCTGGTGGTGACCAAGGGGCCCAGCGACAGCCGCGAGGACAATTTCAACCTGGGCATCTACCGGATGCAGGTGCTGAACCGGAACCAGACCGTCATGCGCTGGCTCAAGCATCGCGGCGGGGCGCAGCATCATCACCGCTGGAGCCGGGAAAAGACCGCGCCCCTGCCCGCCGCGGCCGTGATCGGGGCCGATCCCGGCATGATCCTGGCAGCGGTGACGCCGGTGCCGGAGACGCTGAGCGAATACCAGTTCGCCGGCCTGTTGCGCGGCAGCCGGGTCGAACTGGCCGACTGCGTGTCCCAGCCGCTGAAGGTGCCCGCCGAAGCCGAGATCGTGATCGAGGGCGAAGTCTCGCTCGACGACTATGCCGATGAAGGCCCCTATGGCGACCATACCGGCTATTACAATTCGGTGGAGAAATTCCCGGTCTTCACCGTCACCGCCATCACCATGCGGCGCGATCCGGTCTATCTGTCCACCTATACCGCGCGGCCGCCCGACGAGCCGTCCATCCTGGGCGAGGCGCTGAACGAGGTCTTCATCCCGCTGCTGAAACAGCAGTTCCCCGAGATCGTGGATTTCTGGCTGCCGCCGGAAGGCTGCTCCTATCGCATCGCGGTGGTGAGCATGAAGAAAGCCTATCCCGGCCATGCCAAGCGGGTGATGATGGCGGTGTGGTCGTACCTGCGCCAGTTCATGTACACCAAATGGGTGATCGTGGTGGACGACGACATCGACGCGCGCGACTGGAAGGATGTGATGTGGGCGGTCTCCACCCGCATGGACCCGGCGCGCGACGTGACGGTGATCGAACGCACCCCGATCGACTATCTGGATTTCGCCTCGCCCGAGAGCGGACTGGGTTCCAAGATGGGGCTGGACGCCACCAACAAGCTGCCGCCCGAAACCCACCGGGAATGGGGTCAGAAGATCGCCATGGACCCCGATGTGGTCCGCCGGGTCACCGAAAAGTGGGCATCGCTGGGCCTGCCTGGTTCGGGTAAACCGATCTGGAAATAGCGCGGCGGACGGCGGCTACCGCAAGGCGCGGCTTGACCGCGCCTTCAAGGTGCGGCACGGGAAAGCCATGACCCACGATCCCCAGAAAATCCTTGGCCGTCTGCTGGACGCCGCGAAGGCGGCGGGGGCCGACGCCGCCGACGCCCTGTTCGTGGAGGGTGTCTCCTCCAGCGTCTCCTACCGGCTGGGCAAGCTGGAGGATGTGGAACGGGCGGAAAGCTACGACCTGGGCCTGCGGGTCTTTGCCGGACGCAAGGTCGCCTTCATCTCCACCACCGATTTCTCGGACACGGCGCTGGCCGCCCTGCCCGGCCGCGCCATGCAGATGGCGCGCCTGGCCCCCGAGGACCGTTTCGCCGGACTGGCGCCGCAGGACCGGCTGGCCCGCGATTTCCCGCAACTCGACCTGGAAGACCCGGCGGAACCCAGCGCCGAAACCCTGATCGAGCGCGCCCGTACCGTGGAAGGCGCGGCGCTGGCGGTCCCGGGCGTGACCAATTCCGAAGGCGGCGGCGCCTCCTTCAGCCGCAGCGCCGTGGCGCTGGCCACCAGCACCGGCTTTTACGGCCGCTATGCCGGAACCAGCCACGGCATCGGCGTCGCGGTGCTGGCGGGCGAAGGCACCGGCATGGAGCGCGACTATGACCATGCCAGCGCCCGTCATGCGGGCGACCTGCGCGACGCCGCCGAGATCGGCCGCCGCGCGGGCGAAAAGGCGGTGAAGCGGCTCAATCCCCGCTCCATGAAATCCCAGACCGTGCCGGTGGTGTTCCATCCCGACGAAGCCGCGGGCCTGGTGGGGCACTTTGCCGGGGCGATCTCCGGCACGTCCATCGCGCGCGGCGTTTCCTTCCTCAAGGACCGGATGGGGGCGCGGGTGTTCGCGCCCGGCGTGGCCATCATCGACGATCCCCATCGGGTGCGCGGCCTGCGCTCCAAGCCGTTCGACGGCGAAGGCGTGGCCAATGCCCGCCGCGCCCTGATCGAGGACGGCGTTCTGACCACCTGGCTGCTGGACTGCGCCAGCGCGCGCCAGCTCGGCCTGGAAACCACCGGCCATGCGGCGCGCGGCACAGGCGGTCCGCCTTCGCCCTCCGCCACCAACCTCTACCTTCAGGCCGGGACGGTTTCGGTGAAAGACCTGATCGCCGATATCAAACAGGGCTTTTATGTCACCGAACTGATGGGCATGGGCGTCAACGGCGTGACCGGCGATTACAGCCGGGGCGCCGCCGGTTTCTGGATCGAGAATGGCGAGATCGCGTTTCCGGTTTCGGAAGTCACCATCGCCGGAAACCTCAAGGATATGTTCGCCCGCCTGACGCCCGCCAGCGACCTGGAATTCCGCCACGGCACCAACGCGCCCACCGTCCGCATCGAGGGCATGACGCTTGCCGGAGCGTGACCGGCAAGCCCCGCAAGCAGACGGCACGGGTCCGGTACCGGTGCCGGGTCACGCGACAAGAAACAATCAAGAGCGTGACCGGCAACCTCCGAAAGCAGGTGGTCCGGCGACAGGCAACCCGGACCATGACGATCTCGCCTTGCTGGAAGAAACGGTCCGCGCCGCGGGCCACATCGCGCGAAGCTATTTCGGTACCGACTACAAACGCTGGAACAAGGACGGTGGCAGTCCCGTCACCGAGGCGGACCTGGCGGTGGACCGGCACCTGCATGATGCCCTGACGGCCGCCCGGCCCGGTTACGGCTGGCTGTCGGAGGAAAGCGCCGACAATCCGGCCCGGCTGGAGAAAGACCGGACCTTCGTGGTGGACCCGATCGACGGCACCGTCGCCTTCCTCAAGCAGCGTCCGCATTTCACCATCTGCGCCGGGATCGTGACACAGGGCCGCCCCTGCTGCGGCGTGGTCTACAATCCCATGACCGATGAACTCTACAGCGCCCGGCTGGGCGGCGGCGCCCATCGCAACGGCACCCCGATCCGGGTCGGCACCCGCGAAACACTGGCGGACTGCGCCATGCTGGGCGACCGGACTCAGCTGGTCAAAGCCCCCTGGCCCGCCATGCATGTGCAGAACCGCAATTCGGTCGCCTACCGGGTGGTGCTGGTGGCCGATGCCAGCGCCGACGCCAGCGTCAGCCTGACGCCCAAGCGCGACTGGGATCTGGCGGCCGGCGAGATCATCCTGACCGAGGCGGGCGGGCGGCTGACCAGCGCGACGGGCGCGGCCCTTGTCTACAACCGGCCCGATACGCTGCAACCCAGCCTGGTGGCGGCCAACCCAGCCCTGCATGACCGGATCGTTCATCTGCTGCGACAATAAGCAGGTTTAGGGCGCCCCGGCCCCTGCGGTTCAATGCAAACGGCCATTCACGGAGTTACAATGTCCGAATCCAAGCAGCTTCTGCACTTCGTGTTCGGCGGCGAACTGAAAGCCACCGACCAGATCGCATTCAAGGATTTGTCCAAGCTGGATTTCGTGGGCATGTACCCCAATTACGAGGAAGCGCGGAAAGCCTGGCGGGCCAAGGCCCAGGCCACGGTGGACAATGCCCAGATGCGCTATTTCGTGGTGCATATGCACAGGCTGATGGACCCCAGCACCGATCGGTAGCCCTAAGCGCCTGATCTGAAACCCGTTTTCACCCTTGACGGGGGGCTTGTTTTCGCGCGGATTTTTGCCCTGGGCGGCCCGCCATGCTACAGCGGCGGCGCATGAATTCCGCGTCCCTGTCCCGTCATCCGGCCCGCAACAGCGCGGTCATCCGCCGCCTGCTGCGCGACTATGTCGGCCGCCGCTGGGGGCTGATGGCGCTGGCGATTCTCTGCATGTTGGTGACCTCGGCGATCAGCGGCCTGATCCCGCTGATCGTGAACTGGGAGGTCAAGATGATCTTCCTGCGCAAACAGGCCGAGATGCTGCTGCCCCTGTCGCTGGGCGTGGCCGGGG
>CALDFO010000190.1 GCA_937942205.1 uncultured Alphaproteobacteria bacterium | reverse complement strand
CACGCGACCCCCGCATTACGAATGCGATGCTCTACCGGCTGAGCTAAGGCGGCCCGTTGCGCGGCAAGCCGCGCAACCATCGGATAACCCGGAAACGGGGCGGAAACTACTGATCCGCCCCGCCTTCCGCAACAGCCAAAGCTGGCCCCAAACCCCTTAAAGCCGGGTTTCGCGCACTCTTGCCCACCTATTCCCCATAGGAAATGCGCCAAATCTTGCCTTTGTTGGACTCCGCGACATAGAGCGCCCCGTCCGGGCCCACCGCCACGCCCACCGGGCGGTAGGGCGCGGTCTTGATGTTCTTGTCGCCCGGCCCGGCAAAACCCTCGGCAAAGGCCACCGGCTTGCCCGCCTTGCGACCCTGGAACGGCACGAACACCACATTGTAGCCGTTGCGCCCGCCGGGCACGGCGGCCGGATCGCTGCCGCCATGCATGGCGAAGAAAGCGCCACCGCGATAGCTGCGGGGGAACTGGCTGCCGTTATAGAACGTCAGATCCAGCACCGCCGGGCGCAGCGGCTGGAACGCCGCCACCGGTTTCGCATATTTGGCATCGGTCACCGGCGTCTTGCCGTCGCCGCCATATTCCGGCGCGGTCAGCCGCAGCTTTCGCGCCCCGTCCCAATAGGTATAGGGCCAGCCGATATCGGTGCCGTTGACGATGCGGTGCATCTCGTCGGCGATGGCGTCGTCCTGGGCCGGGCTCACCAGATCGGGCCAGCCCTTGGCGGTGCCGTCGCGGCCATGCATGGCGCCATACAGGCTGTCGCCCGCGCGCCAGTCCATCGCCGCCATGTTGCGGATGCCGGTGGCGTAATGCGCGCCATCGGCCAGGGACTGGCCCGGCTTGCTGTCGTCGAAACGCCAGACGCCTCCGCGCGTCTCCAGCAGCGGACAGGGCTTGAGGCCCACCGGCTTGGCCTCCTTGGGCGTGTTGGGATCGGGGCAGTTGTTGGCGCCGCCGCCGCCGTCGATGCCGACATACAGCCCGCCCTGGCCGTCAAAGGCGATGGGATGGTTGGTGGCGGTCAGCCCGTCCACGATCACTTCCGGCTTGCCGCCGGGCACCAGCTGATCGTCCAGCTGGAAGCGGACGATGGAGGTGCCCGACGCGGCATAGAGATAGCCCTTATGGATGCGGATACCCGTGCCCTGATCCACGCCCGCGATGGCGGCCTTTTGCAGCACGGTATGATCCGGCGCCAGGCGCAGCGCCACGATGCCGGCCGAAGGCTGGTCGCGGCCATGGCGGGTGGAGACATAGATGTCGTGCCCGCGCAGGGCCATGTGGCGGATCGGGCCCAGCCCTTCGGCCACGACCTGGGCATGGAACCCCTTGGGCAGGATCAGGCTGTCCGGTTGCTTGGCTGGTTCCGCCGCCAAAGCGGGCATGGCAACAACAGCCGCGGCCAGCGCGGCGAAAGACATCCGGATCATCCCCAACCCCAAAATTGCTGTGGCGGGACGCTATGCCTGGCCTCCGGCGGCGTCAACGCCCACGCGGATGGGCCTTGGCATAGGTTTCCAGAAGCTGGCGGGTGTCGATCGCGGTATAGATCTGGGTGGTGGACAGCGAGGCATGGCCCAGCAATTCCTGCACGCTGCGCAGGTCGCCGCCGCCTTGCAGGATATGGGTGGCGAAGGAATGGCGCAGGGCGTGCGGCGTGGCCTTGTCCGGCAGGCCCAGCCGCCCGCGCAAATTCTGCATCAGGCCCTGCGCCTCGCGCGCGCTCATCGGGCGGCCGCGCCGCGACAGGAACAAGGGCGATGACGGCGCGCCGCTGAACGGCAGCTTGCCGGCATAATCGTCCAACGCCGCGCGCAGCACCGGCAGCACCGGCACGCTGCGCTCCTTGCGGCCCTTGCCCAGCACGGTCAGCGTCTCGCCGAGCGGCACATCGCCCCGCTTGAGGCCCAGCGCCTCGGAAATGCGCAGCCCCGCGCCATACAGCAGCGTCAGCAGCGCGGCGTCGCGCGCCCCCAGCCATTCCACATCGTGCGCGCCCGCCTCGGCGAGGACGCGTTCGGCATCGTGCGGTGACAAAGGCCGCGGCAAGGCGCGGCGCACGCGCGGGGTGCGGAGGGAGCGGGCGGCGGCATTTTCCAGCACGCCCTCTTTGGCCAGGAATTTGTAGAAACTGCGGATCGCCGCCAGCGCCCGCTGCACCCCGCCCGCGCCCAGTCCTTCGGCGCGGCGGGCGGTGATGAAGGCGCGGATATCGGCGGGCGTCAGTTTCGCCAGCGTTTTCTGGGTGACCGCGCCGCCGATATGCCCGGCCTGGAAACCGATGAACCGCGCCACATCATCGCCATAGGCCCGCAAGGTGTGCGGCGAGGCGCGGCGCTCATGTGCCAGCGCCTGCAGCCACATCTTTCGCAGGGCGTCGGCCCCGTCCGCCAAGCGGCTAGCCCTTGATGACCACACCCGCCTTCTTGGCGTCGGCCTCGAACGCGGCCAGGCCCTTGTCGGTCAGCGGGTGGTTGAGCAGCGCCTTGAACACCGAGACCGGCATGGTGGCGACATCGGCGCCCGCCAGCGCCGACTCGCGCACATGCTGCACATGGCGCACCGAGGCGGCCAGGATCTCGGTCTTGAAGCTGTAATTGTCATAGATGGCGCGGATATCGTGGATCAGGCCCATGCCGTCATCGCCCACATCGTCCACCCGGCCGATGAAGGGCGAGATGAAGCTGGCGCCCGCCTTGGCCGCCATCAGCGCCTGCACGGCGGAGAAGCAGAGTGTGACATTGACCATGGTGCCTTCGCCCGACAGCTTGGCGCAGGCTTTCAGGCCCGCCCAGGTCAGCGGCACCTTCACCGCGATGTTCTTGGCGATTTTCGTGAAGATCGCCGCTTCCTTGATCATGCCGTCATAATCGGTGGCCAGCACCTCGGCGCTCACCGCGCCCGGCACGATGGCACAGATCTCGCGCAGCGATTCGACATAGTCCTTGCCGGTCTTGGCGGCCAGGCTGGGATTGGTGGTGACGCCATCCACCAGGCCGCTGGCGGCATATTCGCGGATTTCGGCCACATCGGCGGTGTCGAGGAAGATTTTCATGGCGGACCTGCTGACCTTTTGATTGACCTTGGGAAGGGGCGGGAGGGAGTGTAGCCCCTCATGCGGGGCCGCTTTAACCCCATGCCCCCCGCGGAATTGCCGCAAAAAA
>CALDFO010000189.1 GCA_937942205.1 uncultured Alphaproteobacteria bacterium | reverse complement strand
CAAGCTGTTCGACCTCGAACCGGCGCGGGCCATCGGCTATCCCTTCGCGCCCGAGCCGCATCCGGAAAGCCGCGCCCCGCTGTTCGGCAGCTTCCTGGCGTCGGGCCAGAACCGCGCCCGCTACGACCAGCATGTGCGGACCGCCGAAGGCTATCGCTGGATCGCCTGGGAGGATTTCGCGGTGCGCGATTCCCATGGCCGCCTGGTCGAGGTGCAGAGCGTGGGCCGCGACATCACCGAGCGCAAGGCGCTGGAAGACGCCCTGACCGAGGCGCGCGACCATGCCGAGGACGCCAGCCGCGCCAAATCGGGCTTCCTGGCCACCATGAGCCACGAGATCCGCACCCCGATGAACGGTGTGCTGGGCATGGCGCGCCTGCTGCTGGAAACCGACCTGCGCCCCGAACAGCGCACCTATGCCGAGGCCATCACGCAATCGGGCGAGGCGCTGCTGACCCTGATCGGCGACATCCTGGACTTCTCCAAGATCGAAGCGGGGATGCTGACGCTGGACGAGGATGACGTGGACCTGCGCGTCATGCTCTGCAACATCACCGAACTGCTCTGCCCGCGCGGCCATGCCAAGGGCGTGGAAGTCGCCGCCATCGTCGCCGCCGATGTGCCCCGGCTGATCCGCGCCGACGAAGGACGCCTGCGCCAGGTCGTCACCAACCTGATGGGCAATGCCGTCAAGTTCACCGAGCGGGGCGGCGTCTGTGTCGAGGTGCGCCGCACCGGCGACATGCTGCGCCTGGAAGTGCGCGACACCGGCGTCGGCGTGCCGCCCGCCAAGCGCCAGGAAATCTTCGAGGAGTTCGTGCAGGCCGATTCCAGCCATGCCCGCAAGTTCGGCGGCACGGGGCTGGGCCTGGCCATCTCCAAGCGGCTGGTGGACACGATGGGCGGCCAGATCGGGGTGGATGCCGCGCCCGACGGCGGTTCGGCCTTCTGGTTCACCCTGCCTGCCACGGTCACCGAACCGGCGCAGCCGGAAAGCCGTCCGCTGAACGGTATGCGGGTGGCGGTGGTGTCGCGCAACAGGGCGTTGCTGGAAGGCACGCTGCTGCAGGTGGCCGCCGCCGGCGGCGTACCGGTGCGGCCCGGCAATGGCGAGGCCGAGGCGGTGCTGATCGACGCCGGCACCGGCAACCTGCCCGAACTGACGGTGCATCCCGACACCGCCATCCCCGCGCTGGTGCTGCTGACGCCGAATGCGCGCGGTAGCCTGACCGAGATGCACGCCATCGGCTTTGCCGGTTATCTGGTCAAGCCGGTGCGCCAGACTTCCCTGGTGGAGCGCCTGCTGCAAGTCCGCCGCGCCGGAACGGCCGGACAGCCCGCGCCCGCCGCCGACGCCTGGCCGCCGGTCGCGGCAGGAGAACCGCCGCCGCTGGTGCGCCCGCGCGAAACCGAAATGGTGGATTTCGACCCGCCCGCCATCCCGGCGCCTTTTATAAATGCCGCTCCGGCTTTCGCCGACGCTCCCACGGCAGACCAGGCGCCCGCCGCGCGCAGCGCCGCCCCGGCCGCCGCGCCGCCCGCGACTCAGGGGGCGCAGCAGGGCTTGAACATCCTGCTGGCCGAGGACAATCCCATCAACATGATGCTGATCCGCGAACTGCTGCGCCGCCGCGGCCATGTGGTCACCGAAGTCACCACCGGCAATGATGCGGTGCAGGCCGTGCTGGATCGCCGCTTCGATCTGCTGCTGACCGACATCCACATGCCGGGCATGGACGGCATCGAGGCCGCCCGCGCCATCCGGGCCGGAGAAGCGCGGCTGGGCCGTCCGCGTATGCCCATCGTCGCCCTGACCGCCGACGCGCTGGAAGACGGCAAGCGCGCCTGCCAGGCGGCGGGCATGGACGGCTTCCTCACCAAGCCGGTCGATCCGGCCGAGCTGGAGGAAATGTTCCTGATGCTGTTCCCCGACGAAGACCAGATCGTCGCCGCCTAGGCGCATCCGGCGTTAGCCGCTATAGCTTTGGCCTGATCGCGAGGGGACAGGCATGACGGATTCGGCGGCGCGCACATGGCGGGACGGCATCCGGCCCTATATCGAGAAGGAAGCTGTCGCCGCCTTCTTCCTGGGCGTCTCGTCCGGCTTTCCCTATGCGATGATCGGCGCCACCCTGACCACCCGCCTGGCGCAGGGCGGCATCGACAAACGCAGCGTCACCGCCTTCAGCCTGGCCTTCCTGGTCTACAATCTCAAATTCCTCTGGGCCTGGCTGGTGGACGGGGCACGGATACCGCTGCTGCACCGGCTGGGCCAGCGCGTGTCCTGGCTGATCCTGGCCGGGCTGCTGGTGATTGCCGCCGTCGTCAATCTGGCGCTGGTGGACCCCAGCGCCAGCCTGGTCCAGACCGCCTGGGCCGCCATCCTGGTGGGCGCGGCGGGCGCCACCTTCGACATCGTGATCGACGCCTACCGGATCGAGACTCTGAAACCCGAACAGCTGGGCGTGGGTTCGGGCATGAGCCAGTATGGCTGGCGCATCGGATCGGTTGCCGCCGGTTCGCTGGCG